>JAGRNC010000758.1 GCA_020440935.1 Leptospiraceae bacterium
GCGCCGGAAATCGACCTTCCCCTACATCTGATGCGTAGGTATTCATTGCCTCGATAATTGTATCGGCCAGATTCGCATATTTTCTGTTATGCTTGGGCGAAAACTCCGGATCCAGACCAAGCATGTCATGATACACAAGTACCTGTCCGGAAGTGTGCGGGCCGGCGCCAATGCCAATGGTGGGAATAGAAATACTCTCGGTGATGACTCGAGCGGCTTCGCTTTCCACGAGTTCCAGGAGCAAACCAAAGCAGCCAGCTTCTTCTAATTGTAGAGCGGCCTCTTTAAGATGCGCAAGCGACTCACCGGTTTTACCCTGAACTCGATATCCGCCCGCGGTCAGATAGCTTTGCGGAGTGAGGCCCGAATGGCCCATGACCGGAATGCCGGATTCGACGATTTGCTTGATTGCGGAAAGCAGGAATGGGGAAGAGCCTTCCAGTTTTAATCCATCGGCGCCGGTTTCTTTCATTACACGCATGGCGTTGTTCACGGCGCTTTCCACGGATGCATGATAGGAGCCCGCGGGTAGATCCACTAGAAGGAAATGGTCCGGGGCGCCCCGTCTTACCATTTCGGCATGATAGATAATCTGATCGAGCGTAACCGATACGGTGGATCGTTTTCCCTGCACTGCAGTGCCCATGGAATCGCCGACCAGCAGTACATCCAGGTTGGTTCGCGATAGTAGCCGGGCCATGGAAAAGTCGTAGCAAGTGGCCATAACAATCTTGCGGCCCTGGGATTTGGCTTCAATCCAGTGCGACGGGTACTTCAGCTTTTTTAGGCTCATGGGGAATGCTTTGTAGCCCGTGCTTACCAGAAAACGAAAAAATCCTCTGCTTTGCCACTATTGATGGCGCGATCGCCGTACTGAATTTCGCATATTGCCAGGGTTTGTCCGATATTGGACTGGTTCTGGATCGGTGGATCGCTCATTTCGCCCGATTTCTCCAGCGGCACCACCGAAAGGATGGTGAGTTTAAGTAGCACCATATGCATACCTTCCGGATATCGATCGGATGCAGGCGGTGCAGGTAGATTGAGCATCACATCCAGGCTATCGGAGTCCGCCGGCAGATCCACAACGTAGGTGTCTTGCAAAGTAGTGGGCAGATAGCCAAAGTCCTGATCCGGATCGTTCAATCCGCGATAGTACAGGTCCATTTTCACCGATCCCAGCCTTACGGGGAGGGTTTTGCCAAATTCTTTCGGTAGCCGATCGCCGGGGCAGGCGCCATTACGAATGCGTATGCGATCAGGAAGGCGCGCTTCATAACCGTGGGCGGCGGGAAAATGGCTGATGCCGAGCTCCAGCCAGAAATAATTCTGATTCGGTTTACCGAGCGGATAGGGCATCCAGGAAGTACGATTGCCATCGCGACGGTAGCCATCCAGCAGCGCCGAGGGGCCGTCCGGACGTTTCATGCCCTCGCCACTCGGAGTTTGCGATAATCGCGCGCTGGTAAGAATAAAACGCTGGGGATTTTGGATCATGCCGGCCTG
>JAGRNC010000759.1 GCA_020440935.1 Leptospiraceae bacterium
TGGGTTCTTATTGCTGGAACTCTGGCATACGCCTGGACCTTTCTGGTTTTCTTTGGTCAGGGCCGATTTCCCGTATTTGCCGCGCTGGAAACGTTTTTGCTGGCCGCGCTTTATTATAAGATCCTTTCTTTTGCGCGTTCCAGCGAAGAGATCGCACTGCAGGCGGGCAAGCTTACGCCGCTGCTTATTGGACTGACCGCTGCACTTTTCTTAATTCATGTTCTGGTTCTGTACTTTGCCGCATTTTCGCGAAGGACTCCTGATCGTGCTTCGGATGAGCAGAAGGCCGCACAAAGTAAGATCAAAAGCCGCCGCGAGATTGTGGTATTTTCGGCTCTTGCACTGGCGCTGGCCATCGTCCTGGCCTTTGTGGTTCCACCGGATTTTGTGAGCCACGATCCGGTGTGGAAGCAACTGGAAGACGAACCTCCTCCGCAGGGACTGCAGGGAGACCTGGAAGAAGGGCAGGGCGGAAGACCCAAAGGGGGCGGAACTCAGAACGGAAAGCCATTGGGTAACCGCGACGAAAAGTATCCTTCTGAATTGCAGAACCGCGGACAGGGCCAGGGCGAACAGAATGGCGAAGGCCAGGGCGGTCGTCCCGGCGAAAGACAGGGCCCGGGCGGTCAGGGTAAACCGGACGATGGCGAAGGCGGCGGCGGTCGACCCGATCAAGGCGATGGCCAGGGACAGAGCCAGCAAGGTCAGGGTCGGCAGTACAAGAATAAACTCAAAGGGGTGCCATCGGATAAGTGGGACCAGTTTCAGCAGTCCGGAGGCGGTAAAGGCAATCAAAGTGCGGTTATGATTATCGCCAGCGATAGCCAGCCAGTCTATGCGGCCGCCGAATACCTGGGCAAGTTCGATCCAGTGGAAGGATTCCAATATAATCCCGACGAACTCTTAAATCGACTACGGGATCGCCGATTACTGGAAACCTGGCAAGATCCCAATCCAGTGCGACATCCAAAGCGTACTCCCGTAGAAATCTATTACCTGAGCACGATACCGCAGCGCGTTCTTGCGTTTCGTCCATTCTCGGTGGAACCCACGATCTTACAGAAGAAGTATCATCCATTTGATCTTTCGTATACAGCCACCAGCGCCATCAGTCTATCCAATCCCAAAGATTGGGCCGACATTCCAGAGCCCACACCCGCCGAACTAAGCGAATACAAAGAATACCTGGAAGTGAATCTTCCGGCCGCTCAGAAAGCCCGGCTCAAGCAATGGGTTCAATCCCACATGGGCGAAAACGGCGGCTACTTCGCGCGACTCAATGCCATTCTTCAGGGGTATCGCGATTATCGCTACAAGATGGGCTTTTCCGAAGATAGCAGCGTGGCCGCCATCGAGAAGTTTTTGTTCCAGACGAAAGAGGGAGATTGCACCGAATTTGCCAACGCCACAGCCTTACTGGCGCGTATTGCCGGAATACCCGCGCGGGTGGTCACCGGATACATTGCAAGCAAGGATTTGCAGACTCCGGCGCATCGGGGCGGT
>JAGRNC010000760.1 GCA_020440935.1 Leptospiraceae bacterium
ATGCTCAGCGCAGGACCACCGCCGGAAAAATCCAGGGGATTGGTCACATCGATAAGAAGTTTTCCCTGCAGATTGGCGAGGCCTGCCTGTTCTACAGCTTCACGTGTTCCTGCCCATGAAGTGGCCAGAATGGCTATCTCCGCCTGCTTGGCTGCCACTTCCGTGGAGGCCAGGGTTCCTCCCGTTTCTTTCTTCCATGCCAGCAGTTCTTCCTTCTCCGTATTTCGAGTCCCGATGGTTACATTGTGTCCAATGCGCGCAAATCCACTGCCCAGAGCACGACCAACTACGCCTGATCCGATAATTCCAATCTTCATTATTCCCTCCTGAATTTTGCTACTTTCTCGCCTTCGTTTATTGTATGTGCAAGCAAATAAATTGAAGCGAAGACGACGACCGAAATCGATGCAAGCAAATGTTCAACTGGCAGCCCGGGTAACAGGCTTCAGGGTTTTGGGTCCAGGACTTCGCGGGCGCGGGCAATATCCCTGGTTAGTTCTTGTTCCAGGGGCTTACCCAAAAGCTCAGAGTAGCGAACATAGAGTGCCTTCCAGGCGCTACGAATGGCCGCTTCCATGGATTTGGCTCGATTCGTAGGCATGATTCTGGCGGAGCGTCCCTGGGACTTTCGCTCGATTAGTCCGTCCCTTTCCAGCCGATCGAGAAATCTGGTAATAGTGGATGGCTTGAAACTTAGCTGTCTTGCAATTTCCGAAGGCTGGATGCCGGGATCCTTAAGCGAAAGTAACAGCACAAAGCCATGCGAGGGAGCCAGGCCGATCTTGCTAAATTCTTCTTCTGCGAATTCCGTGAGCCGGCGGCTGAGCGCCGCCGTAGAAAAGAAAAGGCAGTTTCCAAAATCGACCCGAGCTTTCGGTTCCCCCTTTGGCATCAAGGAGTCCAGAGAAAATAGAATCGAGCGGAGGAACCGGGGAATACCAGTTGCTTGATGATCCGATTTAGATCCGGACTCTCGGCTGTGGAGGCCTGGTAAATGTTATCCAGTTCACGACTGGATCTGGTGTAGATTACAATCTTGGGTTTCTCCACACCCTTGGGACCTTTATAGTTTGGAAGGCTTGTGGTAGCTTTAACAAACTCATCAAAATAGCCAACATCGTCTACCAGACCGTTGGATTTAGCCTGATTGGCCGAATATACCCTTCCGTCGGCCAGTTTGAGAATCTGTTCTCTGCTCAGGTCCGGTCGCCCGGCTTTTACGATCGTGACGAATCGCTGGTATAGATCGTCCACAATGCTCTGCAGGATTTTTTGCTGCTGCTCGGTCATTTCACGAGTGGGGCTACCGATGGATTTGTTGTCCCCCGATGTGATAGAATAATCTTTGATTCCAATTTTATCCAGGCCTTCCTTAACGTTCACCAGGCCAAAGATGACACCGATAGAACCTGTAATGCTTGTGGGATGCGCATACACCCGGTCAGCCGCAATGGAAATATAGTAGCCTCCGCTTGCTGCCATATCCATGAAAACGGCA
>JAGRNC010000761.1 GCA_020440935.1 Leptospiraceae bacterium
GGTCATGGAAGTAAAGTATTCGTTCAAAAAACTAATAACTTTCTCCGGATCCAGCTGTTCGGCCATGCTTGTGTATCCCCGGATATCGGCGAACAATACACTGACTTCCTGTTCCACTCCCTTCTGCTCCAGGGCAATATCGCCTTTCATGATTCCCTGGACGATGGCCGGATCCACATACATACCAAACACCGATTGGATCTTCTTTTTTTCCTCTTCTAGTTTATTCCTGGATTCGTATTCCTTTTCCAGTTCTCCGCGCATCTCATGAACCAGATCATTTAGATCCTTAATCCCGGACTGAGTATCGCCATGGGCGGTCTGGAATCGACGTAATGCATCGTCGATTTGATGGTATAGCAGCTTGGTGCGAAACTGCATTCGAAAAAGGTTGCGCAGCCTATACTGCAGTAGATAGGAATTGGTTTTGTGCTTTGGGAAGAACTCGGCCACCCCTGCGCGAAATGCATATACTCCGAACATATCTTCTTTTAGACTGGAATAGACCACGACAGGACTGTCCGCAGCGCCGGGCTCATCCATTAGACGATCGATGAATACGGTGGGATCTCCCTGGCCGGGAAGAACAACTTCGGTAATTAGAATATCGATGCGGTCAGAGTTCAATTCGTCGATAGCCTGTTCCACGCTATCGGTCCATCGAACATTCACATAGTCGCCAAACCAGTATGTCAGAAAGCCGGAAAGAGTTTCGAAGGCCTTTTTATCGGGATCGAGATGGAGAACACGCACTCCTTCATCGATGGATGTATCAATGGTGGCCACAGTGCAAAAGGCAGTCGCTTTTTAGTAGATTCAACCCATTTTTGTAACCCTACCCGGTTATCCCACCTGCGAGAAATTGGCCCCAACGCCCTCGGCCACCGATTTTGCGGAAGGCATTCTTCTCCGATGAGTAATCGCTAGCGCGAACCCTGCGGATGTGCAGATTGGGCCACGATGATCTTAGACCGTTGCATGCCCGATTACCACTCCCGTGAAATCCATTCAATACTTGTAGCCGGACCGCCAGAACAGGTGTATCCATTTGTACGCCATCTGGATTTTCGATCATCCTGGATAACCAGACTTTTGTTCTCCCTCCGGGGCATGCCCACCAATCGAATGACGCTGGATTCTATCGTGGGAGAAGGCGGATTGTTTCGAATCATTGCAGAGGCCGACTTCGAATTTGTAGTGGCCGGCATTGGAAGTCCGGGCGGAAAAACGATACCCTTTTCCAGCGAAGCGGAGTTTCAAGCAGTGAAACGCCCCGGGCTCATAAAAATCTGCTGGAACTTCACGCTATCGTCGGAGGGAAACAAAACCCGAGTTCGCACAGAAACCAGGATTCAGTCTACGGATCGCAAAACACGAATCATCTTCTTTTTCTACTGGATTATTGTTCGTCCGTTCAGCGGACTAATCCGACGCGAAATGCTCCGAATCGTCAAGATTCAGTCATTGCGCCTGGCCATCGGCATCCCAAAATA
>JAGRNC010000762.1 GCA_020440935.1 Leptospiraceae bacterium
ACAAACGAAAAATGTCCGTTCTGGATTTGTTTTGAGATACAGGATTTGCGTTAATAGGAAACCCGCATTACCGATGACGCTTCGGCCGGGCTCGAAGGTGATTCGTCGCATCTTGCCCGATTTGTTTGCCGGGCTTTCATTGATCCATTTCCACATCTGCTGCACAAACTGACACGGATCCGGGGTCTCTAACTCTTCATCGACTCTATGCTCTGTTAGATAATCGATGCCCAGTCCTCCGCCCACGTCAATCTCATCAATGGGTATTCCAGCCTCCTCGATTTGCTGTACCAGTTCCATTAAGCGTAAGCTTGCCGCTTCGTAAGAGCTGAAATCCAGTAATTGCGAACCGATGTGAAATCCAGCCGATCGAACCGCGATTCCGGGCAAGGCAGCCGCTTCTTTATACACCGTAAGAGCGTCTTGATGGGATATTCCGAATTTATTCTCCCGCAGCCCTGTGGAAATATAGGGATGAGTTTTTGGGTCTACGTCGGGATTGATCCGTATGCCGACGGGCGCGGTCTTGCCTCGATCTACCGCGATTCGGGAAATGGCCCTTAACTCGGAGACACTTTCAACGCTAAACAGATGAATTCCTGCATCCAGGCCCTGAGCGATCTCAGATTCGGTTTTGCCCACCCCCGAAAATACAATCCGATCAGCGGGCAGTCCTGCTTGCTGGCATCGATACAGCTCGCCGCCGCTGACGATATCTGCCCCCCAGTTGTGGGCCGCCACTCGGCGTAGAATCTCTCGCGTGGAATTGGCCTTCATCCCGTAGCAGAAATGGATTTTGTCCTCTTTGCCGGCACGGCCCATATTGTAGCGCTCTAGCCGCGATTGGAAATAAGAGGCAGAGTAGACAAATAGAGGACTGCCGAACTTCTGAACCAGGGAGGCCACCGAGACGTCTTCTATTTGGAGGCGATTTTCTTTGTAGCTGACCGGGAGTTTCTCTTTCATTCTAGAGGAAGGTTCCTATTACTATGAAGGGCATTTCTGCCGATGGTAGGATAGAAATCCAAAGTACCTGGCGCAGGCCAGTAGAATTTGACTGAACCATGAACCGTTTGTATTATTCTGTATTTTCCGTTTTCCTGGCGGGCATTCTGTATTCTGGGATGGTCCGTCCCGCCCTGGCCGAGGCTGGATCCGATGAAGGCAAGTCCGCCGAGGAGGAGCTCTTCTCAAAAGATGAACTCAAGCCCGACTCCCCGTTGCTGGACTCCGCATTTGAAGACCAGCACCCTGACAGTCCTACGAAGCCTGGAGAATGGGAAGAACCAGATATTCCAGACAGCTTCCCGGAGCTTCAGATTCTCGACGAGCTAAGCCAGAAGAAGTCTCTGGAGCGAATGAAGAAAGCGCGGGACCTGTATAAAACGGCCGCAGAAATCATGCAATCTGCGGAGCCCGAATTCGAAGAAGCTAAGAAGAAGATCGATAAGCTGCCGGCAACCTACGAATGGCAGAAGCAGGAAAACCAGGC
>JAGRNC010000763.1 GCA_020440935.1 Leptospiraceae bacterium
GATGAATATGTAGTCTTTTCATTGTTTGTCCTCCCGACAACAACTGCTAGAATTCGGAATGCAGTCCCCTCCACTGTTGGCCACACTGGCCGATGGTAGTCCGCAACAATCTTCCATCATAAATCGCATAAGGCCGTTCAGGGTATCGAAGTTAATCGAATAGATGATCGACCGCCCCTGCCGGTTGGATTGCACCAGACCCGCATTGGACATATGGTTCAGATGAAAGGAAAGTGTATTGTGGGGCACGTCCAGACTCGCGCTCAACTCGCCGGCCGGCATGCCCGATGGCCCCGCCTGCACCAACCGGCGCAGAGCCTGAAGTCTGGTCTCCTGCGATAGAGCATCGAAGCATACCAGCGCTTGCTGAAGCTCGATTCCGGACTGCATTATTTCCATAGTTCTAGACAAATAGAAATATTGATTCGGGCGAGCAAAATTTTATCGGATTAGGCATTCTCAGAGAATTCACGAGGTCCAGCCCCGGCCGGACGAATGTCGCCAGAAATCGCTGAATCTGGCATGCCGGCGATGCCGGATACTATATGGGCCAGCCAGATTGGTCCGGGGCGCCTTTCTCTTTTCTGGGAGCGGTGTAATTGGCCCCGACATGTTCTTCTTAAGAGTCCAGGGTCGGTTTTAAGACGAACCTGCGGTGAGGGGTTTCCGATTGACTGTCGGCCGAGATGTGATACCGGGCGCGCCGCCAAATTGGCGCACAGCTTCTGGTAATCGTACCTTGGATGCTGAGTTAAAGCTGCGCTGAGGGCTCGGTTCAGGACTGGGCTAGGCGCAGATTTCCCCGCTGCTCCAGGGCCGTGCGTTCGATTTAAAACGATCGTCCGGTTTTAAGACGAACCCAAGAACGGGCCGTTTTCGATTGACCGAACGCCACGAAATGATACCCGGCGAAGAGCTTGGCGAACAACTCCGCGCGACCAGGCGCCGGTTCGTCTTAAATCCCACTCCCCGATTTAAGACGCCCGCCGGTCAACTGGCGATTTCCGATTGACCGACCCCCACGTTCTGCTACAATCCGTAGCCCGGAACCCAGGCTTTTCATACCCCAGTGTACCATACCCAAGGTTTTCACATCTCAAATTAGCACTCCCGACTTTATCACACTCCTACGCTATAGAACTCGATTTTCGCTTGAACCTTTCGGGCCGCATCCGGCTCTACTAACCATGCAAAGCAACCGCAAAGGTCTTCCGATAAAAGGTGGCCTGATCATTCTTCTACTTATCTCCATTTCGGCCGCGTTGGCTGCACCGGCGTTACGAGTGACCGATCGAGAGTTCTCCTTCTTAGCCCGATGCTTTTTGGACAATGAAGACACCACCTGGATGTGGGATCATTCCGAGCCAACGATCCAGTACGGCGAAAAGGAATTCGGCACCCTTCTGGGAGCGGGGCAACACCTTCGCTACAGCAGCCTGTTTGGTTGCATCAATAACTATGCAGTGGTAAATATCGCATCC
>JAGRNC010000764.1 GCA_020440935.1 Leptospiraceae bacterium
GATTCCATGCCGGGTCTTCAGGCCGATCTCGGAAATTCGGTGGCCAACCTGGAGCCGCGCCTGGCCGGTCTGGAGGCCCCGGTGGTTGCTGTCGAATCTGCATTTAGCGGACCGCTCACCGAGGATGCAGGCTATTCTGCCAGTCTGTCTGATCTGGTTAACTTTGTTTCCTCCGCTCCGGAACTCCAGGTATCCACCGAAATGGGCGCCCAGATGGCTTCCGTTCTGGCATCGTACAATAATATCCAGGGTCAAAAGACCGACAAACTGCAGACCCTATCGGACACAAAATTAGCGTTTCTTTCGGCCCTTCAAGACTATCGCGATGTGGTAGCTGCTCATCCCGGTGAC
The DNA here is from genome assembly GCA_020440935.1 of Leptospiraceae bacterium. Taxonomy (GTDB): domain Bacteria; phylum Spirochaetota; class Leptospiria; order Leptospirales; family Leptonemataceae; genus UBA3465. The sequence continues at coordinate 352 of JAGRNC010000764.1, forward strand.
CTGGCTGCCCCCGAAGTGCAGGATGCAGTCTTTACAGTAAGAAAATATTATCAGAGCTACTCGGCGGAGGCGGCAGCCTTCGAAAACTGGCTCAATCAGCTGGAAGACCACCGAAACGTCCTTTCCAGTCTCAGCCAGCAATTGCGTGCAAAGGTTGTAGCGGAGATCGATGCAACAACCTTTGGCTCTCGTCGCAACGATCTGCGCACCGAACTAAACAACTTGAGTTCGGTTATCCATGGCGCCGCCCAGAGTCTAAATACAGCGGCGCAGAATCAATGGCAGCCCATGGATGCGCTGCGCGAAAAGTTTGGCAGCGCCAGCGATGGACTGGCCGCCTATGATAATGCGCGCCAGGCCGAGCAGTCGGCTTATCTCAGCGCGTACGCACAGATCGATGGTCTGCATTCTGATCTTTCTGAATACGCAGATTCCCAGAAAGCACAGATTGCCTTTCTTTTAGATACCACTGGAAATGAAGACACCCTGGATCAGCTCCAGTCGGATCTTGAGCGAAAGTCAAACCTGAGGGCCGCCAAAATTAATCGTCTGGCAGCGGCGTTGGTTCGCGAAGTAATCGTGGATGCCGCTCCGGAAAGCCTCGAGGTCGCAATGTTCGACCTCAATTCGCGACTCATGCAACAATTGCTGGACCTGGATCTGGGCGACGAAGATCAGCGCAACAACGTAGAGGCAATTAAGCTCGCCAAAAGCTTCCTTACCGGGCATGCTGCTTCACTGGCCCCACGTATCCTGGAGTCCGATGCCGATCTGGGCTCGGAGCTTGCAGAGGTAGAAGACCGCGCGCAATTGGTTCTCGATTTCTACCAGAATGGTGCCGCGCTTTCTGAATCGGAACGCAACGATATTCGCACTTCGGGAACGGACACCGATCGAATGCTTCTGAGCGAGTATTACAATCCGGGCTCCACCTTTCTTTTTCAGGGAGCGCTGCAAGCCAGTGGTGGCGATGCTGCCCGGCAATCCTTTGCACAATTCCGCGAAGCGGTTTCTACAGAGAAGATACTACACGCGGCCATGGATCAGGAACTTGCGGCGCAGGAAGATCCCATTACCGGCTTGCTGGCCCAGTTGCAGGATGCAGTTCCGGCCCTCTCC
>JAGRNC010000765.1 GCA_020440935.1 Leptospiraceae bacterium
GTATCTGCGTCATTCGCCTGGATGAAATCGGTGATTTTGTCCTGTTTACGCCTTTTCTTCGTGCCTTGCGACGGACTTTTCCGAATGCAGAAATAACGCTTATCGTGAATCCTGCGGTTTTTGGTCTGGCCTTTTCGTGCTCGTTCGTGGATCGAGTCGAAAAGTTTGATCCGCGCCGGAAAGGGATTTTCTGGCCATATCTTCTGCCGTTTCGTGCATTCTTTTTTGGGCGTCGTCATCATTGCGACTTTGCCATAAATGGTCGCTTCGATTCCGATTTTCGCTATGCAGCCTCCTGGATGATAGCGGGCAGCAATGCGCCGGTACGCATCGGATGGAGCGTGCGATCCGGTCGCCATCCCGCTCTTCTGGACGCAGGCAAGGATTTACTCTACACATCGGTCTTTCGTAAGCCCCCAGTGCATGAACTGGACAAAGCCGTGACCCTGGCGGTGCATGCAGGATGTAACATTGATGGGGAAGAACCCATACCCGGATTGGATGCCGCCGCAGATGTTCGCTCGGCTCTTACCCTGAATCAGGATTCTTCCCGGCGAATCCGTTTGATGCTATTTCCCGGCGGATCCTATGCCAACAAGAAGTGGTCTCTGGAGCGCTATGTAGCAGTGCTGCGAAAACTGAGCCAGGATTTCCCACTGGAAATACTGTTAATTGGTGGCGAAGGCGAAAAGGAAGATTGTCATTTGGTTCGCCAGTACCTGCCGGATGCGACGGATCTTTGCGGCAAGCTATCATTGCAGGAGCTCTACATGACAGCCCGGGATTGTGACCTGTATCTGGGCAGCGACTCCGGACCAGCGCACGTGGCGGCTGCGGCTGGAACGTCTACTCTGGTTCTATTCCGTTCCCCGGCCACATTGTCTCCAGAACATCAGCATTCTGTTCAACGCTTCCTTCCCAGAGGTAAGGGGCGTATCGAGTATTTGCAGCCGGAGCGACCGATTCCGCCATGTAAAGGCAGCTGCGAGAAGGATTTCCCACATTGCATTCTTCAAATATCCGAAGACATGGTGCTGGAAAAACTGAAGGAAATGATTGAAGACCTGGTTGCGAAAAAGGAAAACCTCTGACTCGCGTAAACGCAAGGGGCGCATGAAGCCTCTGGCGGCGCCTGCGCGCAAACTCCTGAGTAATCGCCTAATTGTCCCATGAACCCAACCGCCACCATATTGCTGTCATTGCTTCTGCTCGGTCTGGCCTCCTATAAGGCCATATACAATATCGAAGGCACCACTGACATTGGCTTCTACGACGAATCTGGATATTTGGAGTCCGGTTTTCAGTTGTTGGAGCATCCCATAATCGATGGATTTCTCTACCGCGCCCAGTATTTCTTGCTTCACCGGATAGGGCTGAAAGCTACAGAAGCCTACTTCGTTCAGTTAGCCATTCTGATTTTCCTGGTTGGTCTTGGCGTGTTTCTGGCCAGTCTCAGGACCGGCTACTC
>JAGRNC010000766.1 GCA_020440935.1 Leptospiraceae bacterium
TTTTTTATTTTTTTTTTTTTTATTCACTCCCAATTCATCCAGGATGGCGCTTTCCCCGGGGGCGACACTTGCTTCGCCCCCCCGGTTCAATCCCAGGGTTGCAGAAACAAGAACTGTGCTTTGGAACTGCTGGGTCAATAACGGTCTACAACCTTCTGATACATCATTGGGAAATTGCTGAACGCTAAACGCGCTAAAGACCTTTCTATCGACTTTTTCTTTCTCCGCATCTCGATCTGAAGCTGTGCGATGCAAAACGAACGCGATTTCGGATTCACTCCACGCCGCGAGGCTTTCCGCCGATGTCACATGCAGGAAACCATCTAACAGACCCTTAAGGTCGCTCAATACCCCCTTCAAAGGTTCCGCGGCCATCCCGGCTATCCTGCTCACCAATCCTCGTTGCATTCCGCGAATTAGAGTACTCAGAAAGGCTCTGGGACTAAAGCAACGTTGTATACTTCTCTGGCCGGGCAAGCTGCCCACTTCGAGTTGTTGCAACCAACTGACTACCTTGGAGTCCGGACTAACATTTATGAAGTCTCTAATCCTTTGCAGTGTTCCAGATTCCGATTTCCGAGAAAGCCTGAGTGAAATATCTTGCAGCCCTTCGAGGAAAGGCGTTGCTAATTCACGAATACTCTCTGTTTTGACGGAATTCTGGCTTCCAGAAAGAGCATGAAGGATCTGTAAATAGACGATCAAAGCATCCAGGGTTTTTTGCATCAGCCCCGAATCCCAGCCTGTCGCAAGCTTAAAGAATCGAAACTCAAAAAGAATCTGATTGAAGCCACGAAGGTATTCAACCAGCGCTCCACCGGGATCTAGAAGTACCGGTGTGTCGCGGTCCAGGCTTGTGGCCTGCGACTGGACGTATTGAGCAATAATTCTGTGCAATCTCTCGACCGCAGCACCAATCACGCTCACTTTCTCTACGGACCCGCCAGACTTCCACTGAAAGAGCTCAAGCAACTCTGTAGCCGGACGTTTGCCTCTGGTATCTTTCTCCTTATTGGCACGATCCTGGATTCGTTGGAGCACCCTCTGATAAAAATGGTTATAAAACTTCTGAAGGTCATCCGCCGTAAGCTCCGTTGTGCGAGCGGACCGCGCCGAGTTATGGATATTGTGCGCTTCATCGAAAATGGCAATACTGGCTGCTCTGGTGATTGCGTCGGGAAATGACCGTAAAGGCCTTCTCTGAGCGGCATCGACTTCATCACGGCGGTGGTCCTGACTCATTACCGAGGCATCGTTGGCGATGATGACTCTCACTGAAGGATGGAATATGCGCTCATACCGGTCTTGAATACCGCATTGGAAAAACAGCGGACATCTCTTTTCCTGCCCGGTTTCTTCATCCATTTCCATACAATTGCTTTCTTCTGGATCATAGATCATATCCGCACTGTAGCAGTTTAACCAATCAAAGGCTTCAACAAATTGCCCGGCTGGCTCCCCCTACTC
>JAGRNC010000767.1 GCA_020440935.1 Leptospiraceae bacterium
GGACTTTTAGAGTTCTTCGTTTTTATTCTATTCTTCCCGCAACTGGTGGCGGGGCCCATTATGCGGCATGCCGATTTCTTTCCGCAGCTAGATAAGGATCAAATCAAGCCCGCCTACCTGATTCGAGGGATGGCTTTGATTCAGCTTGGGCTGATAAAGAAAGTTGCCATTGCCGATAACATTGTGTCGGTGGTGAAACCGGTTTTTGCGGACCCAACCCAGTATAGCGGCATTGCAAATTTCCTGGCGGCACTGGGCTTTTCGGTGCAGGTGTATTGTGACTTTTCGGGTTACACCGATCTAGCGCGCGGTTTTGGCTATATGTTTGGGCTGAAGCTTCCCGAGAACTTCTTTGGCCCCTATCTGGCCCGAACCTGCGGCGAACTCTGGCAGCGCTGGCATGCAACCCTCTCTACCTGGATGCGCGATTATCTGTACATTCCGCTGGGAGGTTCACGAACTGCTCGCTGGCGTGCCGATTTGAACTTAATCATTACCTTTACTCTGAGCGGACTCTGGCATGGCGCCAATTACACGTACATCCTCTGGGGCTTTATGCATGGAGTGGCTATAGTCGTCGAAAAGCGACTTACACCCATCGGCAATGCATTCCGGCGCATCTTCTCCGGCTCCTCGGGTGAAGTGGGGCCGGTTTATCGATATTCCATTGGAACCTTGAAAGTCTCGGTAGTTTTCTTCCTTTTCCTTGTGGGCATTCTGTTCTTTAACGCGCCTACCATCACTCAGTCCTGGGAGATGTTCGCACAGATTTTTACCTTCGCCCGCGGAGGACAGTCCATAAATGTCGAAATGATTCTGGGGCTTTTTGTGGTGACCATGGGCTTCAACTGGTATCAGTTTAAAGCCGGGCGAATGAAATGGATGGAGGCTCGGCCGCATCTTGCCTATTCCACCCTGTTGCTAAGCGGTTTGGCTGTTATCTGGATTCTGGGGCTGTATGCTCCCGGAAGCGGAGACTTCATCTATTTTCAATTCTAAGGAGGCATGCAAATGGACTGGAAAAAACATCCGTATCTGATCTGGCCTCTGATTCTAATGCTTGCTGCCTTCTGTATCGATAAGGTCATCCTGATTCCATCGGTACGGGAAATCGTCATCCCCTGGGATAAAATCGAGCCGCTGATTTACGAAAGTCGTCGCGACCTGTTGCAAAAACTGGAAAAAGACCAGCCGGCTTTGCAGAGCAAGGGCCTGCGCCCTGGCATTATTCTTGGTTCTTCGAGGTCGGCCGAATTCGCCAACGAAGTTATTCAGACTTACTTACCCGGGACTGAGAACTACAATTTCTCCACTCCCATGGGATCTCCGCTTTTTCACTATTATTATCTGGATTTGATACTGAAGGCCGGAGTGCATCCGGCCTATGTATTGTTGGAAGTAGACCCATTGCTTCTAAGCGACAAATCCCTTACGTATACCCTGGCCTACTCGCTGGACAGTTCT
>JAGRNC010000076.1 GCA_020440935.1 Leptospiraceae bacterium
TCGCTTTAGGGAATTCCCGCCTACCAGGAACGACAGGGCGATGGCTATTCCGAAGAAGTCAACTACTACAATCCTGCCCTCATCGATTGGATCGCCGATAACATTCCTTCGCCTTCCCTGCAAATCGCCGAGAATCTCAGCTTCCAGCGAGCGTACGATGTGATGTTCCGACGCAACGCGCATATACTTGCCCTTTCGTATGCAGAGTTGCAGAAAACTGGAAAGTTCAGCAACCTCGTAGAGCAATACAAGAATGCGCCTGGAAATGATCGGGTGGCTATGAAGTATACTCTACTGGCCGATGCGCCCTATAACGATACCCTGTCCTCGGATGAAAACGATCAATACGGTTACAACTTTGACTCGGGCCATGCCGCTACATTCTGGTTGCGGCGCGGTTTGGATGATACCCATGCGAATGTCTTCAAGCTTCTGAAAAAAGTATTCTCGCTCTACGATAGCGAATTCTTGAAACGACTCTAAAGGAAACCCCTCGCCCGGGCCGATCCGGGCGGGGGGAAGCGGACTTAGCCAAATGGAACCGCGTAATAATAGCGATTTAGTGAAATAAACTTTTGACAGATTCTGTATCGGCATGATGATCGCGCCATGCGAATTCGAAAGCTTCTACTACCAATCCTTCTGGCGGCCACGATCGGGCCGCAGTGCAAGCGGGAAACCTTTCGCGAACCCAAATATCCCATGGCTCTGAAGCTCATCCAGAACAAGCCGGTGGATATCATCGCAGAACCGCTTAAGGAACAAAGAATTCGCTGGAATCCAGCAGCGGTGGAGTCCATACCCATTGAGGGCTTTCTGGATATCGAATACAAAGATCAATATTACCGCTACGTCCAGCTCAAGTGCTCCGCCCCGCTGGAGTGCAACGGAAGCAAGGCCTATGTGCCTCTGTCGCTTACACTGGAACTGGCCGCCGATCCCGACCAGGCCGAAGCCTATGCAGCCGAGAACCGCGACAAACATGAATTCTTGATCGTGCCCTCCGATCAGATGGTCGCACTCAATAAACTGCAGCAATGGATCGAGAATCCCGGTCAGAACAGCGTACCTGAGTTTTCGAATCAGAATCTGGCAAATCGGGCTCTGGATTTCTATCTCGACGGAATGAATCCGGATCTACAAGAGAAACGTCTGTCCGAATGGCTCTATTTGACGGTTCGCACAGAAGAGCCGCTCAAGCAAAGCTATAGAAAGCTGGTAGCTCACTACAAGGACGTCAGCGCGATCAGGGCTCTCTTTTCGCCTACCGAAGAAACTACACCACCATCGGGCGCCCAGCTAAGCGCCGCCCAGAAAGAATTTCTGACAAAGCTCGAATCCTACAGTAGCGAGCGCTATAATCAAATACTGCAAAACCTTACCTACGATTTTCCTTTTAGCGCGCCAAGTAACGATGCACTGGCCGTAAATTTTAATGCAAACCTGCGCCTTCCACTGCAGAAAGAAACGGTAGCCCGCACACTACTTACCGATGCACATTATCAAGTGGAACGAATTCCCGATGCGGCAGAAATCCAGCGTGCGAGAGAAGAAGAAGCCGCTCGGCAAGAGGAAGACGATTCCTGGTTCAGCGACTCAGAGCAAGACAACAAGAAAGATCCGGCGCCACCGACCAAAGCGCCGCTGCTGGAACTTTCGCAAGCCACAGTTAATCCCGCCAATGGACTAGAACTAAAACTAAGCGGGCAGCAAATTGAAACGGTTTCCAGTATTAAGGCCGAGCTTCATAAGAATGGCCTTGCATTTGTAGTGAAAACCGAATCGGCACAGTCGAGCCCGGCCAGCGAGTCGGAGGATTCAGACAGTGCTTCGAGCCAGAGCAAGACGTACAGACTGGTGCCCGAAGGTCCCTCGAGCTACCTGATGGCCGCGCGATCCTCTACACTGCAAGATTATCGCAAACTTACAGATGAGGAAATCATGGCAAAGGACTCCTATCAGGAACGACTGTTACTGGCATCGCTGAAATACGGAAAGGGTAAATACGATCGCCAGAAGCGAAAGTTTCAGTATGTGGTGGCCCTGGACACGGTGGCATACTGGAAATTCCTGGCGATCGTTAAGTCTTCGCCCGCCATCGATACCCGTGCCAGCGACAAATACTCGGGTCCTGTGGAGCTGGAAGATAGCGCAGCCAAGGTTCGATGGGCGCAACATTACGACAAAGAAAGCAAACTGTCCGAGCTGAAGCTACACGGGCAGTACACAATGTGCGCACGCGAATGCTTCGACGAAAAAGTAGAAGTGACCTGCATGGATAACACGGCCACCAATACTCTCGTCACCGAATTCCCTGCCCGAGCCCTGGTCGCCAAAGATTCGGACAATCGCCTGGACGGGGTCCGCACCCTTCTAGTGCGCAATGCGAACGATGCCTACCTTACGGATCTATGTTCGCAGGCCATGGGAATGCAGGTAATGACCGATTACGATGGCTGGATCGCCGGCCTGGACAATCGCACTCCCAGGGTAGCGTCACTGAGGTAGCTCTGAAGGGTACAGCAAATAAGTATTGGGCCGCCGTTATCGCATCGTCGGTGCTGACTCTGGCGGTCCTATACCTTCTTACATCGGCCTCTGTCCCACCCGATATCGACAAAGAGCACAATCAACAGATCCACACTTCCCGGTTCCAATCCGTGCCCAGAGAATGGCGCGAACTTGTGGCGCAAATGGCAAATGGACCGCTGGCCACATATCCGGCTGCATTGCAGATGCAATGCCTTACCTGTCATGTTCTGGGAGCGCTGGACGGTCCGGCCGCCGATGGCTTTAGCCAGGGGATGCATCCGGTGGCATCCAGTAGCCTGGATCATCCATTCTTTGATCGTTCATCCGCCCAATGTCAAAGCTGTCATGCCAGCAATCATGCCGCCTGGAAGGAATCGGCGCACGGCAGAGCCTTTACAAATCCAATCTTCCAGCATGCCTTTCAGCGCGATCAAAAGGCCTGGTGCTTGAACTGCCATGCCCCGCTCTGGGAGCCCAAATCCATGGATGCCGCAGAAATCGCGCGAAATCCGGATTTTTCGGCCCTGTACGCAGAAGGAATCAACTGTGTTACCTGCCATGTGCGAAATGGAACGATTGTAGGACCCGACGACTATGAAGGACGCGAGAATCAGCTATTCCATCCGGTGCAATATGATCCTGGAATGCGCAGCGAGTCTTTTTGCGCGAGGTGCCATCAATTCAATTTTGTAGCCAAATTGCACCCGATTCTACAGTACGAAGATAGCCCTGCCATGCAAAACACAGTGGCAGAATTCCGGCAGCACTTTAGGGGCGATGGAAAGAACTGCGTGGATTGTCATTACAAAGATGGATCCCATTCGCTTCGTTCGCAGGACAAACCCCTGAGCGACCGATTGACCCTGGCTATGCGCACCGTTGCAGATGGCGGCAACGACCGACCATCGATCCCTGCTGATCAGAAGAGCAATGCCAATGAACAGATAGCAGGAAAGCCTGGTACTACGAAAAAAGCCCCCGTTCGATTCGATTGGTCATTGCGCATGGATGGACTGGGGCATCATTTTCCCACCGGTGACTTGTTTCGTATTCTCAGTCTCTATGCATACGATTCCCGGGGAAGGCTACTCTATCGATACGATTTCAGAAAGGAAGTACGTGTAGTAGATCGAACTTTGATATCGGATTCAACACTCAGGCCACAGGATGGCAACTATGTTGCACAGAAGAGTCGCAGCGTATTTCTAGATGGTTCGCCCGTTCGTTGTGAGCTGGTGTATCGACTTCAGGGCAGCATTGAATCGGAGATCAGTAAGGACTTTTCTCCCGGCGTGCTGCGAAAGACAATTTACAGCGGGCCATGTAATACCCCCATACCACCACTCCCAGAGAAATAGATGGACATTGAAATAACATCGGATACGAAACGAATCGATGCAGCAGTAGTACATCGCTACTTGAGCGAAGAATCCTATTGGGCTGCCGGTCGAACCCGAGAAAAGGTAGAGGCAATCCTGAAGCAAGGGCTGCATTTCGGCGTGCTCAATGATAAAAGCCAGACCATCGGTTATGCACGGGTAATTTCGGACTTCCTGACAATCTACTATCTGGCGGATGTATTTATTCTACCCGAATACCAGGGGCAAGGCATCGGTAAGCGCCTGATGGAGCATATCCTCAATCACCCGGACCTCATTGATCTGGTGGCGCTGCTAATTACAAAGGATGCTATGGATTTCTATAAGCCTTACGGATTTCAGGCAGTCCAGGAAAGAAACCGCACTGCTATGATTGTGACGGCTGCAGAGCGACGAAATCTTAGCATAAAGGATCATCCGTCTCAGTAAACGGAGGTCTGCCGTCTGCTGTCGGCCGTCTTCCCAGGAAAGCTATCGCAAGAATTCGACCTAGCCTGGCAAAACCGATTCCAAGGTAAGACCTGGATGAACGGGCGTCCCGGCCGGACAGTACACAGACCAGGGGAGAAAGCAATAAGCGAGCGCTAAAGCAACAGCAAATCGCAGAAACATCGACTACCCATCGGGCAGTCAGGATACCCCCACAAGTTCCAGACGCGATCCTTTCATTCCTTTTCGCACCTTGATCTGGCAGGGAATGGTTCGCTTGAGTTCGGCCACATGCGAAATGATCCCCACCATACGATTCTCTCGGATTTCTTCCAGAACCGACATCGCACGATTCAAGGTTTCTTCATCCAGAGTGCCAAAGCCTTCATCCAGGAAAAGAGAATCCATTTCTATACGCCCGGCCCGTTCCTGAATCACATCGGCCAGGCCCAGGGCCAGCGAAATAGAGGCCAGAAACTTCTCTCCTCCAGAAAGGGACCGCACCGTTCGAGCCACTCCCGTATGCGCATCCATGATGTCCAGGTTAAGGCCCGCCTGCTTGTTGCGCTGCTCTACGCTACTGTTAACCAGCAGCTGGTAGCGACCATCCGAAAGTCGATGCAGTCGCTGGTTTGCATGACGCGCCACTTCCTGAAGGTAATAATGCAATATGAAAGTCTCAAAATGCACGCGGCGATTATTTCGGCCGGTTAGATCGTCGGCCAGTTGGACCAGAGCTGCGGTGCTCTGACGCAATTCTTCCAATCGCGAGCGAAGCTTTGCCTTCTGCTGCAGCACTCCGCCCAATTCGACCTGTTTGGTTTGGTCTGCTTCCAGTGCATTTTGCAACTCCAGAATGGTCTGCTGTAGTCCCTGTAAAGCGGAGGCCGTGGATTCCAGATCGGGAAGTTTCTGACCCTGTAGTTCTGAATCCACTGTTTTTAGACTTGTCTGCACTCGATCCATGGATCGATCCCATTGTTCCCAGGCGACTCGATGATCGTTTAATGCATCGGAAGTTAAGGAATCTTTGCGAACTTCCTCGGGATCGTTGAATCCCCGTTCTTTGCATTTCTTTTTCAGGTCCCTGGTCGCAATATCGATCTCCCGTTTGAGAGTGATCTTTCGTTCGGCGTAAAAGGTAAGAGATTGCTCTGTTTCTATGCGGTCTTCCTGAAACTGCGCACTGAGCTTATCCATCGCGCTGATTTCATTTTCCAGGTCGGCGATTTCCTTTTGTAGAGCATCCATTTCTGAGGCAGGATCGGAAATTCCATCCAACTCTTCTTCGATCGACTGGCACAGTGAATCCAGGGCTGCCATACTTGCATCCGATTCGGCTATTTCGCGATTGAGGGAATCGATGGTTTCCGTGCTGGTTGTTACATCCTTCTGATGCGAAAGGCGCAGATCGCGCTTCTCTGCCAGCGTTTGGCTGTCTGCCTTGCTTCGCTGCAGTTTCTTTTCGGCTTCCGCCAATGCTCGTTGGCTTTCTTTGATTCGTGCACGAATGGCAGAATGACTTTTCTTTATCGCCGCTGCTTGCTGGCTCTTTGTAATGTCCAGTTCGTGCAACCAATCCAGAGATAGCCCATCGGAAACCAGCAATCGATCCCTGATCTGGCGGACTTCTTCGCCACGGGCCTGGATCGATCCCAGTAATTGGCCCAGCGAGTCCCGCGAATGCTGCAGATTAAACCTGGCATTTTGCAGCCGCTCTTCGTCGGTAAATGCAGCGCTCGAATGCGCCGGGGCCGGATGCTCGGTGGAACCGCACACCGGGCATGCATGCCCTTCTTCCAACTGCAAGGCCAGCGCCCCGGCAAGCGAACTTTCCTTCTGAGCCTCCAGCGACCGGACGGCCTCTTCGTTCATGGCGCAGGACTTCTGGAGGTCTTGTAAGAGGCTTTTCGAGTCCAGCAGACTCTGCAGCGCCGATGATAGGTCTTCCAATCGCTGATGCTCGGATTGGAGAGCAGAAAGTCCATTGGAATGGTCGGTAAGCTCGGCGGCGCTATCTTCCAGGCGCTTTAGTTCGATTTCCAGTTTTTCCAGGGATCCCTGCAAAGAGGATTTCTGTTTGGTCGCTTCTGCGCGCCGCTGTTCCAGTTTCTGGTGGGCCTTCTTCGCTTCCACTCTTCTGGATTGTAGTTCGGACAGTTTTCTTCGCTTTGCCACCAGAGGACTGAGAAATGCAATTCGATTCGAGCATTTCTCTTTTTGTTCCAGTAGATCCTTGCGCTTCTCTTCCCTTCGCTCCTGTTCAATGGCCCGGTTTTCCAGCGATTTCTTTCTCTGGATGCAATCGTTCCATTTCTGGTCGGCTTCGGCGGCCTCGGATTCCAGATGCTCTAACTGCTGCAATGCGCCAGCAAGCTCGGCGGCTTTCTCCGCCCTAAGGATTCGCTTTTTGAGGGAGTCCATTTCTGGTCTTTTACCCTCTAATTCGCTAGCTTCTCTTTTTAAAACATCCCTCTGCTGAAACAATCGAAGTAGTCGTTCCTCCTTTTCCTTTTGCAGAAGTAGCTGGTCACGCTTTTCGGATTGCTCCTTTAACGCTTTCCTGGTCGCTTTGATCCGATTATGCAGTTCTTCGTTTTCCTGTTCTAGTCTGGCATCTTCATATTTTTCATCCAGCTCGGCAAGCTGGGTTTGCAGAGCGCGACTTTCCGCCACGGATTCATTTCTCTGTTCGTTGATGGATCTTGCGATGCGCGTATGATCCGCCGTGGGAAATAACTTGCGCATTATTTCCTGTCGGCCACCGCTTTCTTCTTCCAGGAACCGCTGAAACTCGCCCTGTGGGAGCAGGATAATGCGCGAGAATTCATCTCTGGAAAGATGGATCATCTGCTCGATGCGAGCCGTCAGCTCGGAGGCCGATTTAACATCCTTTACAGGAATCGTTTTGGGATCGGCCCGATCCCCTTTCAACTCCCAGAAGCCCTGCTCTTTTCTTTCGCGTAGCTCTCCTTTGCTGGCGCCGCGGGAAACTCGATACACTTCCAAGGAACGCTCAATTCGATACTTCTTACCTCCGGCCGCAAAGTCCAGTTGCACGAGAACTTGGCCTTCGGGATCGGTATGATTACACTTAATCGTTGCTTCTTCTCGCGTTCCGCCTGGTTTTCCGTACAGCGCATAGAGCATTGCATCGAATAGCGAAGTTTTGCCGCTTCCGGTGGGCCCGGAAATTAGGAAGATGTCATCCAGCGACTGAAAATCGATTTCCTGTCGGTCTGCAAAGGGTCCAAAATTCTCGAGGCACATGCGAAGGGGCTTCAATTGCTGGCCTCCTTTTCGAACAATTCTTTCTTCTGCGAAAGCAATGGATTTTCGCCTTCCGGATATAGATAATCCTGGAAAGCTTCAAAGTCATCCTCGATGGTCTTTCCCTCTCGTACAGGGAAATCACTGCCTTCGGCGACCGGGGGCGCGCTACGACGAATCGAAAGCAGAAAGGGAAATCGTTTGGATAATGTTGCCAGGGGACTCCCGGAAAAGGCTGGATCCGTAATCTCCACTTCCAGGTAATCGGCAACGTGCTTTTCGTAATCAGGATTTTCGAGCAGGTCGGAAAGTGTGCCCTTTAGTCGAGTTACTTTGCGCATGGCTGGCACTTCAATGCGATGGACTTCCAGCTTTGCGGCGGAAGCCGACTCCCATAGCAACGGAAGGCTTTCTTGCCCGGACCGATCTTTCTTTTTCTTTTTCACGGCCGGAGTTGCTTTCGCTGCTTCCGCCGAGTTACCGCCTCCTGACGACTCGCCCACAGGGCTCCTTGGAGATTCCACTGCGCCGGTTTCCGCCGATGCGCCGGCTTCCACCGATCCGCCGATTTCCACCGACAACACGCATTTCGCATCTCCCGCCTCTGAGAACGAATAGGCGATGGGGCTTCCGGAGTACCAGGCATTATCGCTGACCTTCTGCGGCCTATGCAGATGCCCCAGGGCCACATAATCAAAGGATTGCAAGAGTGCGATATTCACTTCGCCGCTGGCTCCGACGAAAGCCCGCTCCGAATCGGAAGTAGATCCACCGGTGGCAAACATATGAGCCAGAGCGATGTTGATTCGATCGGGCTTTAAGACCGGTCCGATACGATCCATGGCAAATTGCATGGCCGCCTCGTGGGAACGATCGATGCGACCGCCATTCGTCTCCGGAAATTCGATCTCGTATGGATTCAAAAACGGAATGGCATAGAAATCGGCCCCGTCGATGGATATGGGCGATGCGGCCTGCTCCAGATCGCTGACAATGAAGATGCCCCGGGAGGCCACCACTTCGGAAAGATAGGCCAGTCGTCGGGCGCTATCGTGATTACCCGGGATAAGAATGATCGGTATTTCGCTGCGACGGCGGATAGATGCGAGAAATTGGCTCATTAGGCCCACGGCTTCGGCCGGAGGCAGGCTGCGGTCATATACATCGCCCGCAATCAAAAGCACATCATGGGGATGGGCATCCAGATAATCCAGAAGCCAGTTCAAGAAATGCTCCTGATCTTCCAGCAAAGAATGTTCGTGCAGGGTTTTTCCCAGATGCCAGTCGGATGTGTGCAGAATGCGCATGCCCTTTCCTCGGGTCAGTTTTGTAGAAATCGTTCCGCTGTCGAGTACGGCCGGTTTCTGCGGCATTCATTCTATCGGAGCGCTGCGACATCACCAGGGGCGCTCCAACAGCAATAGATCCGAATCTACATCGACCGCGCCGCTGCAACCGCAGCTGTGGCGCGACGACGGAAATCGACCTACTCGGGTCTTGGCAGGGAGGTATCGCCCGACGGACCACTTTGCAGTGGCAGAGATCTAAGTGCCTCGGTGTATGGCTCGGCGCGGCGCTCGGCAAACCCATCGATGAGCAGGCCGATGGCTGCGCCCAGGATGAGCACAGCGCCCAGGCCACGGGCCCAATCGGCAGGAACAAGATAGTGAAGCAATAGCCCCAGAAGGGCCACGGCCCCAAAGGCATAAAAAGTAAATCGGAAGTTCTTGTTTACCTTTTCCATCCGCTTTAGCTCTGGACCGGCCATGGCGCCGGGCGATTGAGCATAGGATTTCTGTAGCGCGGCCACCTGGGCACTGGTGCGAAATCCCACCGTAGCCCCGGTCACCAGAAGCAATGCGCCAAATACAAAACAGGGAATGGCAACGCCCCAGGCGAATCCCCCTTTTTCTGCGCGTAAAGCAACGATGCCCAATGCGATAAGCAACAGGCCAATGGGAAGAATGAAATACAGGGCCTCCAGCTTTTCGCCTCTAAAGTACGATTGCATCACCTCTAGAAAATTCATGGGGCCCTCCGGTTCCAAAATCGAAAACCAGAGTAGTCAAAGAATCGCAGAATCGTCAAATCAGATTCGAGAAAAGGCGGCCCCGGAGGACCGCCTCTGGGACTA
>JAGRNC010000768.1 GCA_020440935.1 Leptospiraceae bacterium
TGGCAAAACCGGCTATGGATTGAAGCAGTCCTACCCAGGAACCGTAGGTGGCCGAATTCAGATCCTGTCTAAACGTGGTCTCAGTCTTCTGACCGCGAAATTGTAGTTCCAATCGATCCACCATCGGTCCCAGCAAAGGGAAGACCAGAAGCGAAATCAACATTCGATAGAATCCCAGGTAAACGAAGAAAGAAACAATGACGCTAATGATGGCCGCGAAAGGCGATAACCAGGAGAGCCAGGAATAATCGTTGAGCCCGGACGCTTCCAACCCCTGAAGTAGCCAATAATCGAGCAGGGTAAACGTTCCGTAGGCCAGGGCCAATCCCAGCAATAGACCAATGGCGGCCGGTAACAATGCATAGATGATCAATCCCTCACGAAAAATGGCTCCCAGCCCCTGGAGACCGGCGCGAAAGCCGCTACCAAACCTGGAAAAAAAACCAGAGGGAGGATTCATGTTTGGCTTCAAACCGACTTGCATGGATTCAAGAATCGGTCTGTGGCCTGGATTTCAAGTAGAAAGGAGAGGGTTAGACTCGAGCTGGTTCCAGGATTCGGTTGGATTCATCCACATGCACTACCTGAGGCTCAAAGTCCATGGGCACTTCGGAGGGATCGAAGAATCCGTAGCTAATGATGATGATTTTGTCGCCCACCTGACCCAGCCTTGCGGCCGCTCCGTTCAGGCAAATGACGCCGCTACCGCGCTCTCCACGGATGGTATATGTCTCCAGACGGGCTCCGTTGTTGATGTTCACAACAGAGACCTGCTCGTAGGGTCGCATTCCGGCCGCTTCCAGAAGTTCTTCGTCTACTGTAAGCGAGCCCATGTAATGCAACTCGGCCTGAGTCACCGTTGCACGGTGGATTTTGGATTTACAGAGCGAGATAAACATGTCCACTCTCAAAAAAGCGACCGGCTCAAAGTGGGTCAAGTATTTCTATTGACGGTGGCCTATTCCGTTCCCTTCAATAGAGCACAGGAAACAAAGATGATCGTGCGAAAAAATGGAGAGGATTTGCCGACCGATATTCAACCACTCAAGGAGGATCCCAACGAAGCGGAGGTGCTCCTCAAGCCCATTTGTATCCTGGAGGCTTCTCTAGCACATTACCAGGATTCCTTGCCGGATTCTATTCAGATTTACCAGCTTCCAGAGAACCATTTCCTCCCGGAAGTGCTCCATAAGGATCCGGCAGCCCGTGTTATGGAATTGGTGGTCTTTCTGGTAACGGCCGATTTTATCGATCGGTTTCGTCTGGACCTCTGGAATTGGATTAAAGAATCGCCGCTTCGCGAAGTTCGATTCGTCATCCTTACTGATACTCCGGATGCGGAATTCCACTACGACCCGCTACCCGATGAACTGATGCATCTTTCCCTGCCTGCTGCGGTTTCTCCATCCATTCTGGTGGATGTGGTGCGAAATGCTCTTTATCAGTTGGAACTTCGTTACGAT
>JAGRNC010000769.1 GCA_020440935.1 Leptospiraceae bacterium
CATCCATAGAGCGAACCGTTTCTTGCCTCTCGGAACAGCAGTCGGGTCCATGCCGCCAGAAAATCGCCGGGCTCCGGATACTTCTTCATCAGCCCGCGCAATAGATTCTGCTGACTTTCGTAGTATCGCTCCAGGTAGGCTTCTGCCAGCGATTCTTTGGATGGAAAATACTGATAGAACGATGCCTTTGCGGTCTGCGATTCTTCTATGAGCTGATTGAGCCCGGTTTCTCCGTATCCCTGGCGCTTGAACAATCGGTCCGCCGTTTCCAGGATTCGCTCCGGCACGGGTCGCTTTTTCATTTTCGTCTTTCTCCTGCCCTGTTTCCCATCGCTTCTTTTCCTATTTTCAGGCCGATTCTGCAAAAGAGTCCGAAAAAACAGACAAATCGGTCTGTTTTTTCTTGACGGACGAACAGAACGTTCTGTCTGTAAGATGGCATTTCAATCTCAGAAAGAATTCACCTAAATGCAAGCGAAAATAGGAGTAATCATGAATACAGAGAAAAAAGCCACGGCACAGAGCACCGAGGAGATATTTATCGATGTTTCTACGGAGGCAAAATCGGTAATCGATGCCATCCAGAGCAGGCATAGCATTCGCAATTTTCTAGATCGACCGGTGGAACCGGAAAAGCTGCAAAGCATTCTGGAAAATGCCCTTCGTGCCCCTAGTTGGAAGAATGCACAGCCCTGGAAAGTGCATGTGGTCACAGGCCAGGCCAGAGATCGGATGTCGGCTGCGCTCAAAGAGGCCGCGTTGAACGGAACGCCGCATCCAGAAACTCCCTGGCTGGAAAGTTATCCTGCAAATATTAAGAAGCGAATGTTTGATTTAGGAATGCGGGTTTATGGCGTGGCCGGTATTGAACGAAAGGACAAAGAAGCCCGAGATCGGTTCATGCTACGAAATTTTGAATTCTTCGACGCTCCGGTGGCGCTCTTCATTACAAGTACCCTGGAAACAAACTTCTTCGTGGGCATCGATATCGGCTGCTTTCTGGAAAGCCTTATGCTGCTCTGTCGGCATCATGGTCTGGGAAGTTGCCCGCAGGCCGCGCTGGGGGCATTTCCGGAGGTGGTCAAAGCCCAGCTTTCTCTACCTCAAGATGAGCGCGTAATCTGCGGATTGAGTCTGGGTTATCCGGATAACACAGACTTGAATCGGTTTCATTCTCCTCGAGAATCCCTGGATTCGTTGGTGCAGTTCTATAGCTAAAGGAGCGACCATTCAGGCAGCTCGGCATCCAATCCCGATCCCGATTCCGATCCGGGCGCCCTAACACACCTGGATTGATGGGGCATTTTTGATCTTTCGCTTGTGCTGGGGCACAAAACTTGCTTAGTATTGTCCATGCAGCGATCGATAAAACTGGGCCACAAGAGCTATACATTTCAAAATCTGGCCGAGATAATGGCCAGGGCTACCCCGTTGCGTTCTGGCGATGAACTGGCAGGTC
>JAGRNC010000770.1 GCA_020440935.1 Leptospiraceae bacterium
CTTTTAATAGCTCGGTTTTCTGAAACCTAAAGTAGCGAGTCCAATATTCTCCCGTAAGTAGAATGGCCTCCCAGTTTTTCGTCGGTGACAAATATAGGCCGATGTCATCTCCATAACCAATGATCGAATGCCACTTTGAAAGCTCTTCCTTTGTTGCGTCGACAAAACACCCAGCCTTCAAAGTGCGCGTGTTCATTGCGTTTCCCGTTGCACAGAATGCCAGGAGCAACAGAGGGGCGGCCCAATACAATCTACAGAGAAATTTCCAATTCCACTCGTAGCGGGACGGCGAGCCAGTGCGCTTCCTCGCAGTGCTCGGAGCTCTTACGACCCTCTCCGCCAGGGCCATTTCGATGCCTGCTTTCGCGCTCATTCAGGAAAATCCTCCGTAGTAACCGATTTGCTCATCTTTTCCTTCCGAGACGAGATCGCACGGCAAAGCATGGCCATACGGCGCCAGTATTTGCTCGTTCGCACCCTGGCCGCTTCCTGTTCGGCGTCTGGCACATGCAGCATTAGATGTCGCAATTTGAGGGCCACCCGGATGATTTCATCATCGATGTAGCCACCGCTTTTCAATCGGTCCAATGCTGTGAGCGAGAAATCCGAATAGGCGCCCACATCAAAGTGCTCAAAAACAATACATTCTAGCTCCTCGTCGGAAAGCTGCATATGCTTGGTAGAAAACGTTGCAAGCAATTCCTCGAAATCGGCCAACTGGTCATGGATTGATCTGCTAAACGGCTCGGCCATTTCTCCTCTCCCGATTCCATATCAAATACTTCGCCCTGGCTTTACCGATCCCCTGATCGCTGTTACGTTTCAATCCTTCCCATTAACGTTAGTTCCAATAGTAAGCCGAGCAAGAATTCTACCCCTATCTTCTGAATCTTCAAAGAAGCGGGCCCCTGGCAGGTCCAGATTATTCCCTTTTAGAAACAAGTCCAGCTATGCATAATAAAGATTAAATACCAATTTACGGTAATCCGGATTCTTTTCGCTCATTTGCTGGCAATTCCAGAATATGTCTGGTGGCCGTTGCTTAGTACCTGTAGACTCTTCCGTAGGGCACCAGTGACAGCTCTCCATATTCCCGTTCACCTGGCCCGATGCAACCGGGTAAAACCATTGGGATTAAGAATCACACTGCACCCGTTTCTTTTACGAATTTTGTAGCCAAAAAAGAACTTCATGGTCGGGGCAACGCAAGGTTCGAATCCGGCAAGTTGCAGCCGATAAATGATGCCGGTATAAGTGAGTGGGTCCATCCCGGATTCGGGATAGGGAACCAGAAAATGGATCGATTTGTCCTCAGCTCCGAGAGCGGAGCGGATCTTCTGAAAATGGAAATGGGAAGTGGACTGAACTTGCATTCGATTCACCATTTCCCTCAAATCGTTACCAAACCTTGCACCGGATTTTACTACTACAATCAGAAGAAGTACGCAGAGCGCCGCGT
>JAGRNC010000771.1 GCA_020440935.1 Leptospiraceae bacterium
CAGTCCGCTATGCACCAGCCAGCGAGCGATCTTCTGCGCTTCCGGACCTTTCTTGCCCGTAATAATGCCCATCATCTTCTCTGCGGTAGGGAGCAAATCCGCCAGGGGAACCACCTGGTTTACCAATCCAGTTTGCAGAGCCCGGTCGGCCTTGAACTGATCTCCCGTAAGTATAATTTCCAGCGCCAGGGCCGGCCCAATGAGCCGTGCAAGCCTTTGCGTTCCGCCAAATCCTGGTATGATGCCCAGGCCTGTTTCCGGGAGGCCCATCCGCGCATTCTCTGATGCAAGCCGGATATCGCAGGAAAGGGCCAGCTCCAGACCACCGCCCAATGCGAAGCCGTTAATGGCTGCGATGGACACCAGGTCCGAACCCGAGATCGCATTCATGGTCTGATGACCCTTACGGGCGAAGGCTTCTGCCTGTTCGGGAGAAAAAGTGGCCATCTGACCGATGTCGGCCCCGGCACAAAAAGCCTTTTCGCCGGAGCCAGTGATGATAAAGCCGCGAATCGCTTTATCGTTGGCCAGTTCTTCTACATGGCTGTGGATTTCTGTCAGTATTTCTTCATTCAGAGCGTTGAGCGCATCTGTGCGATCAATCGTTAGGATGGCGTAGTTGTCTTTTTTTTCTAGCCTGGTCAGCGACATACGATCAGAATTCTGGTAACCCCTTCCATGCCCATAAAAAAAAGAACTGGACTTCATTTTTGTTTGTCATCCTATCCGGGAAAGACATAATCAAGGATTCAGTTCCTCCCTGTATTGAACGATAATGGAAAGCGGAATGCAGGAGCAATAGCGAGCCATGCTGAACAATCCAGAACAAGAATTGCGCGATGCACTGAAAAGTCTCAAGTCCCAGAATGGTCTTACGGCGCTCAAAACGGGCACCGAAGTCGAAGACATGTCCTTCACCGAAATTGCCATGTTGCGGCGCATAACGAAGGACCTGCTTCCCCTCTATGTTAAGATAGGCGGTCCGGAGGCCAGAAACGATATTCGAGAGCTCCTGGCCATCGGAGTGGATGGAATCATCGCTCCTATGATCGAATCCGCCTACGCTCTGAAAAACTTCATCGAAACATTGCGAGAGCTGTGCACCCCATCTCAATTTGGAATGCTGGAAAAAGGCATCAACCTGGAGACCATCACGGCAGTGCAGAATCTAAATGCTATCCTCACTTCGGCGCCAGCCCGGGAATTGAAGCAGGTGACCGCGGCGCGAACAGATTTATCGGGTAGCATGGATCGCTCCCCCGATGATCCGGACGTATTGGAGGCTTGCGCTCTTATCATTGCTCGCTGCCAGGAATATGAGCTTCGCACAAGTGTGGGCGGCGCCATTCATTCCGGAATCATTGGCGCGCTGGTGGATCGCATCGGTCCAGATACGGTGAATACCAGGCATATGGTGCTTTCCCGATCGGCGCTAAAAAAGGATGCCACAGGA
>JAGRNC010000772.1 GCA_020440935.1 Leptospiraceae bacterium
GCCCTGGCTCCATGTCTCTCCCGCGCCAGAAAGCTTACCTCGCCCAGGACACTTCCTCTTCCATGGATACCAATTAGCCGATCGCTTCCGTCGGTTTCGCGGTGAAAGCGATGGATTTCCCCATGACGCACAAGATAGAAGCTTGTAGCACGATCCCCTTCGGCATACAGGATTTCCCCACGCCGGCACGGAAGAATCTCTACAGTGTCCAGGAACCGTCGTACCGCTGCGCTGTCCGAAGGCAGCGAACGAAGAAGCGGATTCTCCAGCATAAACTTCTGAATGGCTCTTCTTGTGGGTTTTTCCTTTGATCTGCCCATTTTTTAGTTCCATTTCTATGCTCTTTTCCCTTTCTGGAAACATGAAATTTGACAACTCCTCCTCCGAGCATCGGCCGAAGGAGGAATGCGGTATTTACGGAATTTACGGCTGCCCCGAGGCTTCGAATTTCACATACCTTGGTCTGTACTCCTTGCAACACCGCGGTCAGGAGAGTGCGGGCATCGTCACCACCGATGGAGAAAGACTCTACCGCTACGCCGGCATGGGTCAGGTTGCCCAGGTCTTCGATCGAGACAAATTGGGTCAACTTACAGGACATGCGGCCATCGGTCATAATCGATATTCTACCACCGGAGCGTCCTTCCTCCGAAACGCCCAGCCCATCCGGGTGGAGTCCAATCTTGGGGCTTTCTCCCTGGCCCACAACGGAAACCTGGTGAACGCCTGGTCGCTGCGCTCGGGTCTTGAGAAAAAGGGATCCATTTTTCAAACCACGGTCGATTCAGAAGTAATTGTGCATTTGATGGCCCGAAGCGGCCACACCGATTTTCTGGAAGCGCTATGCGATGCATTGCGCACTATCAGCGGCGCTTACAGTTTAATCATCCTCACCGCAAACGCCCTGTATGCCGTTCGGGATCCGAACGGCTTTCGTCCGCTGGTTATGGGTCATCGCCCGGATGGTTCCATCGTATTTGCATCAGAAACGTGCGCCTTTGACATTACCGATGCAAAGTACGATCGCGATGTTGAGCCCGGCGAAGTAATTCGCGTGGACGCAACGGGGGTGACTTCTTTCTTTCCATTCGAACAACGGCAGGAGTCCCTTTGCATTTTCGAGAACATCTATTTTGCACGGCCGGACTCGCGCATCTTTAACCAATCTGTTTATGAAGTTCGCAAGAACCTGGGTCGTATTTTATCGCAAGAGTTCCCGGTGGAGGCCGATTGCGTGGTTTCCGTTCCCGACTCTTCGACGGTTGCGGCGCTCGGCTATGCCGAAGAGAGCGGATTGCCCTTTACCATGGGTTTGATTCGTTCGCATTACATCGGCAGAACCTTCATTGAACCCGAACAGAAGATTCGGGACTTTGGCGCGCGCATCAAGTACAATGTTGTAGAGGCGGCCATTCGCGGTAAGCGCGTGGTACTGATTGACGATTCCATCA
>JAGRNC010000773.1 GCA_020440935.1 Leptospiraceae bacterium
GCGGCAAAAGCCGGTGCTTCGGTTCCCTTTTTTCGCTCATTTAAGAATTCCGATGATACAGCAACAACGGCCGCAGTTCTTGTGGAGGTCTTAGGGAAAACGGATGG
Organism: Leptospiraceae bacterium; assembly: GCA_020440935.1. Lineage (GTDB taxonomy): Bacteria > Spirochaetota > Leptospiria > Leptospirales > Leptonemataceae > UBA3465. Next base: position 108 of record JAGRNC010000773.1, read on the forward strand.
GCTGCGATTCAGCGCTGCCTGCTGCATCTATCCCACCGCTCCGCTGATCAGAATGGAATCCCTGGAACGGGGGCTACAAATCCTTGAAGAAAATGACTTTCAATGCGTGTTTCCCGTCGTGCCCTTTGGATTTTCGGTCTGGCGGGGATTGCGCCGAGAGGGCGAAAGCATCCAGCCATGCTGGCCCGAGAATTATTTGAAACGATCACAAGATCTGGAAACGATATACCATGACGCTGGACAGTTCTATTGGTTTCGACCGCATGATCTGACAGAACAGAGAACTCTGATGATGAATCGTACGGGGTCTGTACTTCTGTCCGAAATGGAGGTTCAAGACATCGATACGGAATCCGACTGGCAGCTTGCTGAGCTCAAATATCGTCTAATGCACGGTTAGCCGTTGCGAATGAAAATGCGGTTTCTCTTTCGGCCAGACTGCAGGCGAAAATCGGGCGCAGGGCACATAATGCGATGTCTGACCCTGGCCCGAGAATTGCGTCGAAGGAATCATGTCTGCGAATTTATTGGGGAGCAATCGGAGGGCGATCTACTTCCCATCGCCGAAGAACAGGGCTTCTCCATATTACCTGCAACGTCCGATGAGCTCGAGGGTCTGGACAATGCCCTCCAGAAGCCCTGCCGGACTCTGATCATTGACCATTACGAATGGGGCATACAGCTGGAAGAGCACTGCCGCCGCAGGGTTGATTCGATTATGGTCATCGACGACCTGGAAAACCGGCGGCACTCCTGCGATATACTCCTCGATCAAAATTTCGCTCTGCGTAGCGACCGCTATCGAGATCTGGTTAGCGAAAACTGCATCCGGTTGCTCGGTCCGCGATTCGTTTTACTTCGGGAAGAGTTTGCCTCCAGGGAACGACCCCGGCGTCCACGTGACCCCGGTGGGCGTTGCAGGAACCTCCTGGTCTTCTTTGGTGGGTCCGACGCTGCGGATTATGCCTCACGAATTGTGCCCTTGCTGGCGGATTTTCCCGAGTTTAACGTTTCCATTGTAGTCGGCCGAGGCTATAATAATAGCGCCCTGCGAAGCCAGATCGCTGCTCTCGAGCACATAAGACTTTTTGAAAATGTAAGCCATATGCAGCCTTTGCTGGAAGAAGCAGATCTCTTCATCGGGGCTGGTGGAACCATTACCTGGGAGCGTCTATCGATGGGATTGCCTGGCATTGTCGTGCCGGTGGCCGAGAACCAGGTTACGATTGCCCGGGACCTTGCAGAGATAGGTCTACAGGTTACCCTCGATGGCCGGAACTGGCTTGAGGAACTCCGGCAGCATTTAGAAGCCCTGAAGAGAGGGAACGTTCCCGTAATAGTGAA
>JAGRNC010000774.1 GCA_020440935.1 Leptospiraceae bacterium
GTCTGGAAAGCCAGTGCCTGCGCAAAATCGAAACCGGATTACCATCATGGCCACCGCGGACTTTGCCGGCCAGTTTGAGCTAAACGACGAAGGCACTCGAGGATGGTCTGTTCTCAAAACCTACGCGGACAGAGTTAAGAGAAATCGAATAAATGGAGCCTCCAGGGCTTTTCTGTTCCATACCGGCGATCTGAGCGGACTTTCCTTGAATACTCATGACAATCCAGACTCAAAACATGCCCTGGAATTGCTAGAACGCCAGGGAGTGGACTTGCTTCAGTACACAGGATTTGATGCTGTCGCTTTGCGCAAATCGGAGGAAACCGATCTTTCCGGCGCGGGCGTTGGAATGTGGCCTTCGCTGGTACGGTTTCGCGCAAATGAAGCGCTGATCCTCGATCGACCAGAGATCTCGCGACCGTTTCGAATCTGGGATGCAAGCGGGCCTTTCGTCTGGCTTTCGGCAGTGGAGCCCCCCTCCGACCAGGCGGAGCTCGCAACACAGATAGCGTCACTAAAGAACGAAATATGGAACAACCGGGCAGCAGACGTTATCGTGCTTTTGTTTGCCCAGAAAAGTAGTACAAACAGTCATGATGAGCCTGACGCTTCCAATAGAGTCGATTTTATTGATTGGATGAAAGGGTTTCGCCTGGATGTGGGAAATCCATACCATCCGCTGCCCGCAGAAAGCCGCGACCAATTCCCTTACAATAAGATACTAATTCTGGTTCCGGGAGAGCGCGGCTTCTTTAGACTACCCGACGGCATCTCCGTTTGTCGAATCCCTTCCGGTGAAATCTGCCAGGTGGAGCTGGATTTTCGACAGAATCGAAAATCGATTACGCAACACTGGATTTCGCTAAGCGAAGATCAAAGAACCTATCAGTTCATTCCGGCCGACCCCGGCCTCGAAAAAATTCTGCACTAGATCCTTTTTTTACTTGTACTTAGAGTAAAACAATCCGAGTATAGGGCGCGGTGAATCCAGTGGCATGGAAAAGCGATCGTTTCTTGCTCGGATTAACCGGGATGCCGGGAGCCGGAAAATCCACGGCGCGCAAGATTCTGGAATCTATGGGTTGCATCGGTATCGATGCAGATGCCCTGGCCCACCTTGCGCTGCAACAGGAAGATACGATGGCCACGCTGGCCCGGATCTTTGGCCCGGAAGTAATTAGTAATGGAAAACCCGATCGCAAACGAATTGCAGCCATAGTATTCCAGGATGATACAAAATTGCAGAAGTTAAACCAGATAATTCATCCCATCGTTCGGCAGCTTGCAGAGGAACGGTTTCAATCGATGCCGGCGGGCTCCATTGGAGTATACGATGTGCCCCTCCTTTTCGAGACCGGTGACACAGACATCTACGATGCCACTCTGGCCGTGGAGAGCTCCTTCGAAACTCGCCTGAAAAGAGTGGCCGCACGCCGATGGGATCGAACCG
>JAGRNC010000775.1 GCA_020440935.1 Leptospiraceae bacterium
CGATCCTCTCTGGTGGAACAAACGGGAGGACTCCAGATCTCGGAAACCAAGCTGCAGAAAGTGCTTGGACTTTGCATCCTGCGTACGTAGAATGATGGGCGCGGCCGATTCCAGAAGCACCCACGTACCATCGATGTAATACTCCAATATTTCCTTGTATACCTGCTGAATCAGATCCCTGGAAGTGCTCAGTTCTCTGTAGGTATGGCCATAATTTCCCTGTAAATAATAGATCCCGGCAAAGAAATCGTGCTCCACTGCGGATTTCATTTTCTCGGTGAGCTTTTCTTTGAGTGCCAGACCGGTCTTTAGCCCTTCGGATGGCTCCTGGCCATTCTCCGGAGCATTGGGCAGGTTACTCAGCGGAATATTGATGAATTCCAGGTCTTCGCGGTTTGTCTTGAGCAGCTCGCCCATATTGGTAAAATCGGGGGAATCTGCCTGTAGCGAGGAAATGCTCACCATCAGAAAGATCAAAAAGAAAGCACCGAATCCGCCGCGGTTACCAGTGCCTGTCCTGGCCATCCGTCCGGTGCTCTTGCGAGCGCGATGGACACTGCGTCCTGTTGCGTGGATTGCCCATGGACGGAGTCGATTTTGTAAAAAATGACCCATCCAGGCAAAAAAGAATTTCCCCGAAAACGGTTGCATACACTCTAAATATCGGTCCAATCCCTGAATTCCAGGATAAATTATGATTTCATCTTTGCACGCTTCGATTCGAGCCTACTTTAAAGAATATGGCTGGAAAGGCGCCATTCCGGCTTCTCTGGTCGGCGCATTCTCTGTATTCTTGCTGCTGGTTGTGGCAGGCTTATGGGAGCTGGGAAATCGTCCGCTGGCTGCCCTGCCCGCAGTCATGACTTCCACTCTACAAGAGCCTACGGCGCCCAATCCCGATGTTCTGGAGATTATACAGGCATCGCCCAAAGGAAAGCTACAATCTGCTCAGCTCGATCAGGAGATCGTGGTCGTATTCAATCAGCCCATGGTTCCCATCGGAAAGGTTTCGGATGCCGATCGCAAGGCCTTCCGCATCGAACCAGCGCTTTCGGGCAAATACAGATGGTACGGAACAAGAGTGGCTGCCTTTATCCCGGACGCTCCGCTCAAGCCTGGTAGTTCCTACCGTGTGATTGTTCCTGCCCAGAAATCGTTGAATGGAAAAGAGTTAAAGAAGGAATACAGCTTTGATTTTCGCACTCCACCGCTGACTTTGCATTATAGCTATCCGTACAGTGGTTCGCGCATCAAGTACGACCAATCATTTACGCTGTACTTTAATTATCCTGTTTCCCTGCGCGACATCCAGCGAATGGGCAAACTGTATGCCAATGGACGCGAAGTAGGATTCTCAGCGAGCTATCGCGAAGAGGAAGAAGATTCCGACCAGGAGAGCCAACAGTCCACTGTAATCATTAAACCCAATTCTGAATTACCGCGCAAT
>JAGRNC010000776.1 GCA_020440935.1 Leptospiraceae bacterium
ATTCCGCTCTTTAAAAAGCAAATCGAGGCTGGCGGGCCGGTGACGGTTACTCATCCCGATGTACGGCGCTACTTCATGTCCATACCAGAAGCAGTGCAACTGGTAATGCAGGCGGCAGCCATGGGAACCGGCGGGGAAGTGTTCGTCTTGGAAATGGGCGAGCCAGTTCGCATTGTGGATCTGGCCAGAGAAATGATCGCCCTTTCAGGATTTATTCCGGAGAAGGAAATAAAGATTGTATTCAGCGGACTGCGGGATGGCGAAAAGCTATACGAAGAACTCCTGACCGATGCGGAGTCCACGTTGGCTACTTCGCATCCGGGCGTGCGCATTGCGCGGCTTTCCCGCAATCATGAAGAATTTCGTTCCAGACTGGATGCCCTTCTAAAAAGCGGCGCAAGTACAACTCGGACAGATTTGCTCAAACAGATTCGAACTATCGTACCCGAATACGGACCCGCCATTGAGGAAAACCGCAAGCGCCTGAGGTTGATCCAGTAAAATCTACAGATTTCCTTGCAACTAATACAGTCTCGGTAAGATGAATGAATACATTCCAGCCCCGTAACGGCCCCCGGTTCGTCTCCGAAAGCGAAAGCACCGGCAGCGCACGCCCTCTATATTACTACTTGTATTTAGTGGCGATTACCCTGACCGTGGCCGCGCATTTGGGCTGGAAGGCCTACATCGAATCCTTCTGGCATGACGAGGCCTGGGTGGCAGAATCGATCCTGTTGCCCGACGTTTCGGGTATGCTTGGGTTCACGGATCCAACTCAGATCACTCCTCCACTTTATCTATTCGCTGTTCGTGGATTGGTCGCGCTATTCGGCGACTCCGAATTTGTATTTCGCCTTGTATCCCTATTCTGTGTTATCTTCGCCTTTCCCCTCTGCTATCGTTTCCTCCTACAGGCCTTCCAGGACCATCGGATCGCCCTGGCAGGTGTGGCCTGTCTGGCGCTCAGCCACTTTGCCACGCGATATGGTGCTGAGCTGAAGCCTTATTCGGCTGAACTGCTCAGCGCATTCTTGACTCTGAACGCCTTCTTTGCCGGGGGGCCCTGGTCCAGGGATACGAAATCGCAGTACCATTGGTGGATTCCAATAGCAATTGCCGCATTCTCGCTTCTTGTAATGAGCGGCGCATATACTAGCGCACTATTGTTCTTTCCTGCTCTTGGTCTGCGAACACTAGAAGAATTGTCCGGCCGACGCTGGAGAAGAGGATTACTGCTTGGAATTGGTCTGCTGCTGGCCCTGGTTGTGTCGGCGCTTTTTTTTGTTTTCTATCTGCAACCGCGCACGGGCGGGGCCATGATGCAAAACTACTGGAACCATGCATTCCCTTCACTGTCGCGTCCCCGCGAATTGGGTCTTTCCGTTTCCTTAAACCTCTTTGGGTTGTTCCAATATTATTTTTTTCAGGTAAAAGCTCTGGCCGC
>JAGRNC010000777.1 GCA_020440935.1 Leptospiraceae bacterium
CTCGTCCCGAACGAGGTGCGCTACCCCTGCGCTACATCCCGATCCATTGCAACGGGCCCACGGTCCGGTTTCCTGAAAAGTGTTTTTTGTTTACCTCATGGCCGCCTAAAAAAATTTGGTCATGGAGGGTATTTAGAAATGAAGGAGGACAGCAAAATGTCGACAACCGCTTCAAACACTTCAGTGATCGATGCCGAGTCCGCCGAAGAGAAGGTTCGCCCGGAAGAGGTGGAGCCCGAGGAGCTTACCATTCAGCAGCTGGAGCAAGTATTCGATGTCCTCTCAGAGATCACAGACCGCATCTCTTTGATGAATAGCATCTACGAATCCAACCTCGATCAAGCCTTTGGCGATCTAAAAGATTTTTCCGGTACTGTGCGACAATGGTCTGCCGAACAGATACCACAGGAAATTCGACGATTCTATCTCAGTCATCTGACATTTCATCGCGAAATCATCGCCGATATCATTGCAGAAGCTCGAAGCCTATTGATGGATGAACGCCGCGAATATCTCAAATCGCTGGTGAAATACCACAAAGACTACTGCTCCTGGCTGGACAGCATGGAAAGGGCCTTATCGGGCCGCTGATGATCGGAATGCCGGAATGTATTCCGGCAACAACCGCTTGACAATGGGATGCTTCAGGGGGAAACCCTGAGCATCCGTATGGCAAGGCAAACCTACCTCATGATCCTCATTCTGGGCTGCGCCAGCTGTCTGGGCCTGCAGCGTGTGGATCGCTCTACGCCGGCGAATCCGCTTCCCGAACTGCAATCGTATCCGCTACCGGACCGGCCCATTTCAAGTCTGGACGAATTGGAAACCCAGCCCGTGGCGCTGGCGTATTCAGTGGAATTCGAATCGATTGATTCCAAAGTGCTTCGATCCATATTGCAGCAACGAGTGTACGGTTGGATTCGTTCCCTGGACATTCGCGGCAAGCGACTGGCCATTTTCCGAATCAAGCCCGATGAATCGGCGCCGGAAGGCTACCCTTATACGCTGCGCGTTCACTTCAAGGCGGCCGACAGCGAAAAAACCTACGAAATGGTTGCCCGAATGGACTACGGCAATTCGGGACGAAGCTACGAAGCCTTTAACAGAAACTTCCGCATGGAGGAGACCGGCGATGATGAAGCGGGGCTCACTCTCTTTAGCGGATTGTCTCTATTTTTATCCGATGGATCTGAGCCTTATATAGAATTCCCCGAAGATACCGGTCCGGAGTTCACGAAATGGCTGCAACGCCTGGGCACCGGCAGTGTCCGTATCCTTTCCGGTCAGGAAGCCAATGTGCTGGTCCGCAATCGACAGGGGCAAACAGTTCACCGCGGCGCCACGCCCGTGGACTTGAACCTGGTGGCCGGCGCCTACGAATTTGATATCAAGCGCAAAGGAATGGAGCCCAGGCATCGTACATTAATTGTTCGTCCTGCTGCA
>JAGRNC010000077.1 GCA_020440935.1 Leptospiraceae bacterium
ATCTTTGCAGCTTCGCACCAGAGCCACTACAGGATTGGCGGAAAAGGAATGTCCTCCGGCACAATCCAATGAGATCACGACGGTGTTGCCCTTTCTAAAACCCTGCCGATTATCGTGGATATAGAATGCAAGACCCTGGGATGGGTCCTCCGCCCATTCCAGGGAGGCGCTTAGCTCCATGGTTCCGGAGCGGTCCAGAAATCCGAATCGGTCCCAATGAAAAAAGCGGGCCAGCCCAGAGCTAAACGGATAAATGCGCTGGTACTTGAACGGAAGAATTGTGCCGCCTCGGGTGTCTATTATGCCGTACAGATGCGGCGCTTTGCTCGATTGCACGGCGGCTCGCCCCTCAGAAAAGGAATCTACAGAGCCGTATACCGGCGATATCACCCATCGACCGGAACGATCGATGAAACCCCACCGTCCATTCTTAGATGCACCGGCCAATCCCTCAGAAAAAGGTAGTACTTCATCATACTGGGGCTTTAATACTACCTTTCCGTTTCTATCCAGAAAGCCACAACCATTGCTATCGCAGTAATCGATGAGCGCCTCCGATAGATCTCCAATACGCTGATAGTTGAATCCAAATCTTTTTTCGCCATCGCTGTCGATGTAGCCACAGGTCTTGCCGCATACCCTGGCGATCCCCTGGTCAAAAAATGCGCCCTGCTCAAAGTCGGTTTCGAGCACGATCTTTCCTTCTTTGTCAAGATACACTAGATTCGGACCATCGTTCCCGATACGCCAGGCAGGGATCCGGGGCTCGCTTCCGGAGATTGGGCCGCTACAAAAAGCAAAACCAGAAATGATGCAAAGTAAAATGGCTCGCACAGGAACAGACCGCTGAGCTCACTAAAACTTGCAAGAATTACGCGGTTTTCAAATTCTGCAGTCTCATGCCATTGATAACAGAAATTGGATTCGATCCCGATCAAAAGCCATCCTTGCTGCTGCGTCCACCGATGATTCAGTCGGCCCTTGCCTCACGCGGAAAGAAGGGGCTGCGTATCAGCGATTCCACCCAACATTTTCTGTTTCATACCTTTGATCAGGATGGTCATCGGATACGACTCCTGGGCGCCTATGATCTACACCGCGGTCCGTCCAGGGGATTGGCCGTCTTGATTCATGGATGGGAAGGAAGTTCGGAATCGGCCTATGTGGTCCGCCTGGGCGCACAGCTATTTCGGGACGGAATGGACATCTTTCGCATTAACCTTCGGGATCACGGGCCAACTCATGGATTGAATCCTGGACTCTTTAATGGCAGCTTAATCCATGAAACCTACGACGTGGCGCTGCAATCGGTGAATCTTTGGAGGGAAATGCGGTACCGCAAGGATGAGGATTCAGTCATAATCGCTGGGTTTTCTATGGGCGGTAATTTTGCCATTCGAATTGCCGGAAGCCATAGCATATCGCGCAATAAGATTCCCGGACTGCGGCATGTGTATGCCATCAGCCCGGCCGTGGATCCGGAGAAAACAACACGAATGCTGGATGCGCATCCCATCCTTTCGCATTATTTTCTTCGCAAATGGTTCGAGTCGCTAAAAATCAAGGAAGGGCTTTTTCCGGACCTATACAACTTTGGAAGACTCAAGGATGCCCAGAATGTAATGGAACTGACGGATCGGGTGGCCCGCGAGCATTCGCACTACGCCAGCGCATCCCATTACTTTCAAAGTTATACCGTTCGGCCCGAGCATATGGCACGCATAGCGGTGCCGCTTACGATTATGAGCGCTCAGGACGATCCGATCATTTCGCCCGATGAGCTAAGCCCCATGGCCGATCTACCGCTGGTACGAATGGTGCTCACTCGTTACGGCGGACACAATGGATTCTTTCTGAATGGGCATCCGGCCTACCTGGACCTGGTCCGCCCGCCGGCGCCAGAGCGCTCCAACTAATCTCGACTGTTCAGCTCTGCCAGTTGCCCATTCAAAGTGCAATAGTCGTAAACGTAGCCGATGGTAAAAAGACCGCCGGTAAAGAACCACAATAGTCCGGTCCAGATCTTTCCCATGTAAAACCGATGGATTCCGAATAGCCCCAGAAAGGTCAAAAGAATCCAGGCCAGGTCATAGCTATAGCGGCCTTCCACGTAATTGCGATCTGCATTTCGGTCCATTCCAGGAATCAGGAAGAAATCGATCAACCAGCCAATGCCCAGAAGCCCCAGAGTGTAAAACCAGATAATGCCGGTAATTACCTTTCCATAGTAGAAACGATGAGCTCCGGTGAATCCGAAAATCCAGAAGAGATAGCCCGTGGTTTTGCGATGCGTTCCAGCCATGGCTAAGAGAGAGCAATCCCATCCCCCAGAGCAAGAGAAATTCCTGGTCCGGGACCGAATCTCGAACCATGCTGCTACAGACTGCGCTCCAGGAATAGTTTTTGTGTCTTTCTCCCATCGGGCAATGTGGTGGCCCGACGGCCGCAGACTCGAAAGCCAAGCTGGCGATATAATTCCAGCGCTGGGTTGCATTCGAATACATTAAGTGTCAGATGCCTGATGTTTCGCCGTCGGCATCGATCCATGGCCCGTTCCATCAGAGTCCGGCCGAATCCTTTTCGCCGATGGATGGGCAGCACATAGACCGATGCAATCATTGCTTTGCGCGCCACTGGATCCACTCGACGAATCTGGCAAAAACCGATGGGCCTATCCCGCTCCAATAAAAGCAGTTCGCCGTGCGTTGGCAGGTTTGCCAGATCCTTACGCACCTGGCCTACATCCACAGGATAGCTGTACAGTCGACCGCACAAAAGAAATAGATCTATGGGACTCAGGGATTGCAGTGTCTGTAGAAAGAAAGAATTACCCTCACTTTGCGATTCGCCCAGGCCTTGACGGTCGCCCGAAAAGGCCGATTGCTCACTTGCTTTGGGCTTCTGGGGCCGCTCGCTTCCCGTTCGGGGATTTTGCTCCCCTTGCCTGTCCTGGCCGGGAATCAGTCTCTTTGAAAAGATCATCAGAATAGATCATCGTCCAGACCAAGAGTGGCCTTGCCCCGTGGTCCCTCAAATTCAATACGATTGAGGTACTGAGCTTGCAATGGCTCCGATTTTCCTTTTGCAGAAAGCTCAATTGTTTCCACATAGCCCGCTGCGTCTCCCACCAACCTGGCGGTTTCAGAGGATACTAGAATAGCGGAGGGCTTGCATGCCTTCTCCAATCTGGACGCAGTATTTACTGCATCGCCAATGAAGGTCAGTTCCAGAAAGCCATCGCCGCCGATACTTCCCAGAATACATTCACCGCTGTGGATGCCGATCCGAATACTGATTTCCTCTTCCCCCGATTTTAGACGAAACAGGTTTAGAAGATTGAACTGCTTTTGCATTTCAATGGCGGACATGAGCGCATGCAGAGGGTTTTCGAAAACAGCAAAAATGGAATCTCCCATGATCTTATCCACAAAACCATGGTTATGCAGGATAATCGACGAAGCGGCGCCGATGGAAGTATTCAGCATTTCTAGAATCGCTTCCGGACTGGTCCGTTCGGCAATGGCCGTATAGGAAACCAGGTCCGCAAATAGGAAGGTAAACTCCCTCTGTTCATCTGGAATGTGGTCCAGACCCGATGCCGATGCGCTCCTGGCTCGATGTGTCAAATGGGAAGATACATACTTCGTAAGGATGGTACTACTCTGCACCCCCTGCTCATAAAAGCCGGTTTCCGGATTGTGACCCGGTAGATCAATGTCCTGGAATAGCAGGTAATGGGCCGATTGCCCGTCCTGCTCCTTTCGAAAAGCGGTTAGCTGGTAAAGCCGACGCTCCTGCTGCGCATCCCGTAAGTACAAACGGTAGTTCTTTAGCGGACGATTCCAATCCAGATTGCGCATGAAAAGTTCCTGGAATGCCTGGATTCCCAGAACCTTCAGAATAGTGGCGCCCTGCACATCGCTGTTTTGAAGGCCCATGCGACGAAGCAATCGAGCGGAGATGCCTCGAATCCGGTGTCCGGGACCCAGAATTACCGGAAAGAGATCCAGCTCTTTGATAAACAGACCGGTAAGGCCAGAGAACTCTTGTCCCGATCGCTCCAATGATTACCTCGCTTTACTCCTGTACTTTCTGGAGCCGTCGATGTCAAGCTTCTGCTTTCGTCCGATGTTACTTGTGCGCCCGATACGGAATGAAAAATTCGATCCATGTTATACTTTGAAGATATGAAGCCGGGCCAATCCATTGAGGTGGGTTCCTACCAGGTTACAGAAGAGGAAATTCTGGAATTCGCCCGGAAGTACGATCCGCAACCATTTCACATTGATCCCCAGGCAGCCAGTGAATCCATGTTTGGCGGAATCATCGCCAGCGGTTGGCATACAGCTTCTATTTGCATGCGCCTTTATGTAGATGCAGTTTTGAATCGTTCGGCAAGCATGGGCAGCCCGGGGCTGGACAATCTACGATGGAAACGACCGGTACGCCCGGGGGACACTCTTTCCGGTCGTTTTCGAATCACGGAATGTCGCCCATTTCGTCCTGGAATTGGACTGGTGAAAGGTATGGCTGAGCTAAAGAACCAGGAGGGAAAACTAGTAATGAGCTTTCTGGGTCAGGGCATGTTTGGAACACGAAAAGACTAACGAACGCACGTTCCAATCGGTAAGGATTCGCCGCCATTTCCGCATCGGAATTACTCCGGTAATTCTACGGCCGGTTTGCCCAGCTTGTTTCGTTTCTCATTCATATGCCGTAGATGATGCAGCGCATGGTTATTCAAATGCTGTAAATGGCCAATTACATCGATCCGTCCTCTTTCATTGTGCATTCCGGTACGCTGCAAATCTGAATCGGCCATTCCGCTCAAAATATGGTAGATCTGCATCCGGGCCGAACGAATCACATCCAGCTCCACCTGCATTGATCGGCTACTCAGGCTGAGCCGGGCAGAAAAGGAATCTTCATCGGCTCCAAGGATGGCGGGTTCGTCCATGGCCAGCATCCGCTTAATTCGTTCACAGATAATAGGATCAAAATCGGCCAGATGGAATAGTAGCTCCGCCGGGGACCATTTGCCGGCAATGGGATGCGACCAGAATTCGTCTACTGTAAGATCGCAGAAACTGGCATCAATGGCCTGTCCAACTGATCGGATTCGTTCCAATTCACCGGGGTTCGCTACCATGGCCCTATCTGCCAGGCAGGCCGAATTCGCGCACCCAAATTCCAGATTGCGGCGAAGAGCGGCGGAAGGGCGTTTTCAGTTGACCCGACCGACTTTGCTCATAGGATTCGGCTCCATGAGACGGTGGCCGCACATTCTGGTACTTATTTCTTTTCTGGTTTCGATTGCACTTTGCACAAATGACCATCCAGAAGATGATCTGCCACCGGATCTGACCGGCCAGGTGATGGACCTGGCGGATATGATCCCGGCAGCAACCGAAGCAAAGATTCTACGACTATTGCAGGAACATGAAAAGGCCACTACGGATCAAATTGTGGTGCTAACAGTGGATTCTCTAGAAGGTCTACCAGTGGAGGAATACTCTATTCGCGTCGCGGAAAAATGGAAAATCGGCCAGAAAGGTAAGGATAATGGCATCTTACTTCTAGTAGCAAAGAACGATCGAAAAATGCGAATCGAGGTAGGCTACGGACTGGAAGGCGATCTACCCGATATCTATGCGAATCGAATCATCCAGGACCGAATGGTCCCGCAATTCAAGAAAGGCAACTTTGGCGAAGGAATTCTATCTGGAGTAACCGGAATACTGCACCGATTGCACAGCCCGGTGGCCGAAGATGCCAGTGTGTCGCTTTCGGGCACAGGCACTTTTTCCGGAACGGTAGTGGGCGACCAGAGCATACCTTCCGAGGCCAGCGAGCCAGGCGTGGCCACTGGCGAAACCGCGGAGTCGAATTCCTCCGATGGCCGTAGCCTGGGCGACTGGGTAAGCATGATCATTGGCGGCGTAGTAATGATTGGCGTGAGCATCTTTGCAATCTGGATCACGCTCTTTTTTGTTCGGGGAGTTCTCTTTTCGGATGGCATCGCGGGTTGGATTTTCCTGATAGCTATAGGCTGGATCCCTTCCCTGGTTGTGACGGCCATCGCATCGGGTCCTCTAAATTCGGAAGTCGGCGATCTTACATTCTGGCTACTCTTGATCGGCAATTTTGGATTGGTGATAGCCTTGCGATGTATGTTCCAGTACACGGGCTGGGGAAAAAAGCTATCGGAGAAATGGGAGCCGGACCTATCCAGCTCAGGATCGTACTCGGGAAGCAGTTATTCTAGCGGCTCATCCTATTCGTCTTCTTCTTATTCTGGCGGTTCATCGTATTCCGGAGGTGGCGGTAGCTTTGGCGGCGGTGGAGCTTCCGGATCGTGGTAAAGAATCAGTAGCAAGAAAAAACTATCCAGGGGCTTGACCATCGGTGCCTTTTTCCATGGAACACTGATACTGCGCGCAACAGCGACCGGTCCAACGCGCAGTGGAAGCGGCCGAAGATTTTCATTATTTCCAGAAATTGCGGTACGCAAACGAAGAAGCTGTTCGATCGGAGGGATCTTCGCGCAGTACTTCTTCAAAGAGCCAGAAGGCTTCATCCCTTCGATTGGCAAAGAATTCCTCTACTCCTTTCTCAAATTCCGTACGGGTTTTTTCGCGCAGAGGGTTGAGATAATCGCCGGGTCGATACAGTTCATAATAGGTCTTTCGATCTTCGCCAGTGCCCAGCACCATCACCTTTCTTCGCAACGCATCGGCGGGGACTTCCACGCTTTCCTCAATCAGGAAAGGCACCGATAGCCATTGTTGCCAGCGGTAAATCTCCTTCAGTAATTTTGAATCGTCGCTACGAACCACAGATACAAAGTGCTGCGCAGCCGCTCTTCCGCGATGACCCAGGGCCTGCTGGTACACGAGAGCAGAATCCTGGAAATCATAGGCTTTTTGCATACACTCTCTGCGGTCCATCAGCAGAATAATGAATCCCTCGGAATCCGGGCCATGGTAGAGCCTTCCCGCATCAGCCTGCTGCGAGCCGTAAAACCTGGCATAATTGTTCAGATCCGTTCCATCGGAGCTCCAGGGCGGATGAAAAGAAACGAGTTGATCGCCTTCATCCATGCGCGGACTTGCCCAGGAAAGAAAGGATTCCAGCTTTTCGGGCGCTTGCGCTTTCTCCTCGGCGGCGGGCGGCGTCCGCGAAGGAAGGGTGAATAGAAATCTGGTTCCCAGATCCGATTCGCTAGCCAGAGTAATCTTTCCGCCCAGCGCCTCTATCCAGAGTCTGCAAAGCGCAAGTCCGGTGCCCGCACCCGGATTATCCACAATGGCGGCAAAAAAGTCAAATGCGCTTACCGCTTCGCCCGGTTTCATCACTGTATCGCGCAGCGTAATCTGAAATGCAATCCAGCGGCCCTGGTCCTGTATTTCCAGATCGAATCTTCCCTGCTTTTGCCGGTTTACACAATAATAGAAGAGATTAACAAAGATAGCCTCGAGAAAAACAGGATCCACATGCAAATGCAGATTTCGATTCGCCATAATCAGGTTCAAATCTACGTGCGTTAGACCGGCGATTTCCAGGGCCCTCTGAAAAGAAAAAGCAATGGCGGGCTCTACTGGTACCGAGGACGGAGCGGGCGGAATGCTCCCGGAGCGAATTAGAGAGAACTCATAGAAATCATTTACAAAAGAACGTAGTCGAAGCCCGGACTCAAGAAGAGTGTCCACCTCCCTGCGGAGAACGCCATCCGTAAAATGAGCACCCTGCAAGGCCTCGGCCACTCGAATCATCCCTTCCATCCGACTTCGGATATCCATGGCAGATCTGACATACAGATCGCGAGTAAGTTGCTGCAGGTCGCTTTCGGATTTGCTTCGGACTTTGAGCTCTCTGGCGATGGATTCCGCTTGCTGTTTGCTTTCGCCTATCTGTTCCAGAAGAAGATTCATGGCCCCGGAGATGAGCGCTATTTCATCCTTTCCTCGCGTTGGGATTCGAACAAAGAAGTTCTGCTTGAGTACATTGCGCGACCCGGTAACCAATTCGGAAAAACCATTCAAGAAGGAATGTCTGAATACGTAGATTAGCCCCAGAAGCGTTAGAATAACCAGCAAACCAGAAACCAAATAGATACGAAGTCGAATACGACCCAGGGCAGCAAATGCCTCATCTTCGTAAGCGGCAGCCCCCACTACCCAATCGATGCTCCAGCTCCCATCCTTGCTGGTCCACTGGAACGGCCGGTAATGTGCAATCTTTTTGCGCGGGCTGGTTTCGCCTGGATTCTTCCACCAGTAATCGTACACCCCTTCGCCGGCCACGGCCAGGTCGCGCCCGATCTTTCTTTTGTGTATGGTTCGATCTCCATAGGATTCAATGGAGTCCGCATTCTGGAATCCCAGGTTCGGATGAATGACCGTGTAGATGGGTAGAGGCGGATCATTGTCGCGGAGCATAAATTCCAGGATATGATAGAATTGCTCCTCCGCTGTGCGACCGTACCGTTCCCTGTATTTTCGTTTTGCTTCTTCTGTCGATAATCCGGGTAGCCCCCTTTCCATCCTTTGCTCAATGGCAACGCGAGAATAGTCTTCGGGATAATGGGTGCCGGGCACCAGCCAGCCGGGAGTATAGGAAGTAATAACGTAAACATAGCCGTCGCCTGCCGCTTCGACGGTGACGGTCGATGGATCCCGCATCACTCGCAAACCGATTCGATTTTCGAGCTCGTTTCGCCGGGACCGATCGGCTCGAAGATAATAGAGGAAAATCTTTTGCATCAATCGCGGTTC
Organism: Leptospiraceae bacterium; assembly: GCA_020440935.1. Classification (GTDB taxonomy): domain Bacteria; phylum Spirochaetota; class Leptospiria; order Leptospirales; family Leptonemataceae; genus UBA3465. Next base: position 8,775 of record JAGRNC010000077.1, read on the forward strand.
TGTAATCAGGACAGCTACGGTGTTATCCTGGAAGCGCATCAGTCGTCCCACTACTTCACCACGATACGGCAGCCCCCGATAGGTTTTTCCGAAATCCGGATCGGTGGCATCGAATGTCAGCTTTTGCCCGGGAGCCGGAAAACCGTCCACTGGTTCCAGACCGTCTGTATCGTCCCAGCGGGCCACATCCCCGGCCTGGATGATGCCCGGGAGCAACGAGGAAACCAGTTCCAGTCGGTCCGATGGAACGGTAATTCGGATCTGGCTGATCTCTCCGGCAAGCTTTCGGATCAAGATATCCAGTGTATGGTCGTGATCCAATAGACCTTCGTCGTATAGATTTAATGTGGAACGGAGCTCATTTGTGGCCAGGTGCGTACTATGCTTCAAGTCCTCGATGGTTCCCTGCACCAGAGCGTCCCGGGCCACGACGTATCCGTACTGAATCAAGAACAAGGAAAGTAAGACCAGACTTCCAATGATCGATACCAGTAGCTTGAAGCGTATACTACGATGGAAGGGAATGTCCCCCTTCATGAGCCAATTCTTCCTTTTATTCCCGGGAATCGGCCGTTAAAGGATAGACCGATTTGCAGTAGCAATGCGGGGATTATGGACGAGAGCCTGGTTCCTATGACCAGAATTGCAAACACATTTTGTGCAGGGCAGGAATGATTTGCCGTTCTCAGGCGGAGCGGCGCACAGCCTCGCCTTCCAGGTCCAGATAGTTGTAGAGCAAATCCCTGCGGACCGGAACAAAGCCCGATTCCTGTAAGAATTTCCTGGCCTTCTCTTCCGATTTTATGCCGTAGCTTCGAAGAACGTTCTCTTCGATTACAATGGAAGAAATATCATCAGCACCGGAGTTCAAGGCCAGTTGACCCACGCCCTGCCCCAGCACCATCAGACT
>JAGRNC010000778.1 GCA_020440935.1 Leptospiraceae bacterium
AAGCGAACCCTGTCGGTGCAGATACAGAAAGTAGGTAAGTATCCCTTTAAAGAAGCCGGGCGCATAGGTAAGATCAATCTCGCTGACGTTGATCTTCAAAGTTGTAAGGCTGACGCTTCCAGCCGTTGTCGTAAAGGTCTTGATGGAATCGGTGCCGCCATCGGTAAATCGAAGCTGCAGAGTAAGTGGGGCGCGTGCATTGCTGAGCAGAAAGTTAGCCATTGCCTCGGACTGAGCCTGCCCATCCTCCACCGATCCATAGGTGCAACTGGCTATGCTACTTATGCAAATCAGCAGGGCTGCGCCGAGCAGGCGCTTCCGGGAGCGGATTGGTTTGCCCATGCACATTCGCTCGGTCGAGGCGCTCCCCTGGCAAATTCGATGTTGGAAGCCTGTGGACAGGATCATGGTCCAAACCTCGGATTCGCAGGAAATGGGTTAGAAAACTCTTCCTTGCTGGTAAAATCCCAGTCTGTGAGAGAAATCAAAAATTCTACCATGTCATCGCGGTCGGAATCGCTAATCGTGAACGGTCGGATCAGAGTTGTATCAACAGCGGCGCCCGGAGTCTGGCCGCGCTTTTTGGCATCGCCCCCGGCTCGATACATATCGACGATCTTGGTCAGCGCCTCTCTAGCGCAGTTTTCCATGGCGGTTTTATTGGTAGGATCCGCGGGCGGCGAAGTACAGGTCACCGATCCGTCATGAAAGTACGGCATGGTAAGCGCAATATTTCGCAGCGATGGCGCCCGGAACTTGCCCCGGTCGGTGGATTGTCCAGTAACGTCTTCGACTCCCTGGGTTGCCAGCGCTCCATACTCGGCATCGGAATACAATCCATTGTTGTGATACTGAAATTCTACCGCACCCGAGTTCGAATGCAAAGAGGTGTCGGTAAAATTGAATCCACCGTGGCAATGAAAGCACTCGGCGGTTTCCCCATTAAACACTTCGAATCCGCGGTACGCCGAAGCGCTAAGGCTTCCTTCTTTTCGAGTGAATTTATCGTAATCGGAATTGAAGGACATCAGGCTTCGCTGGAAGGCGGCGAGGGCAAACCGAACATTCTGCTCGTTGATCTGACCATCAAAGGCGGTTTGAAAAGGCTCGCGATAGGCTCCTTCGCTTTCCAGCTTCTGAATGTAGCTTTGATCCTGTAATCCCAATTCCACGATGGAATGGGGACCGGATTCTGCAAACATAGGTACACGCGCCTGGACTTCCAGAGTATCCAGCAACGGATTGTTCCATGTGATCTTTGTATGGTAGGCCGCATTCGATAGATGCTGGGCATTGCGCGCATGTTGCTCTCCGATGGGGTAAGAATCGTGCGCGATCCCTCTGGGACGATTCTTGCCGTCGGCAAAGGCGCGGTTTTGTAAATGGCAGCTTGCGCAGGACATGCTTTCATCCCTGGACAGGGCCTTATCGTAGAACAGGTA
>JAGRNC010000779.1 GCA_020440935.1 Leptospiraceae bacterium
AAGAAATGGAACGCGTAATGGCGGTGAATCTGCTGGCGCCCATGCGGATCAGTCATCGGTTGTATGGTTCGCTTCGCGATGGCGGCCTTGTGGTGCATCTTTCTTCAGTGGCCGGAATACTCTCTCCCGCCGGTCTTTCCAGCTATGCAGTGACCAAATGGGGAATCCGCTCCCTGGGCGATGTGCTGGATCAAGAATGGTCGGTGCGAAACATCCGAGTTTTGAACATTCATCCGTTCTTTGCCCGCACGGCCATTCTGGAATCGCCGGACTATGGATCGGGGGCGCCACCGCATTTACCTTCCTGGCTGGTGAACGATCCCGATAAGGTCGTGGATGGAATGATTCGAGCCATGGAGAAGCGAAAGCGGCGCTACCTTCCTGGATTACATGCCCGTTTAAGCTATCTAGGCTATCGATTGATGCCCGATCTGATCCATTTTCTTTCCCGTCGATCGGTACAGAAGGGAAAACATCCAATCGTCAACTAATTCTGTCACAGGCGTAAGCTAAAGTAGAGAGCACCATGGGCGTTCGAATCCATTTCTCCGATTTGCCCGGTCTTTCGGATGCGCTTCTGACCGCACTGGAAAGCCAGACAGATCCATTTCTCGCCCCGCACGTTCTTGTACCCAACCGAAACCTTCGCCGGTGGCTGCAGATGCAGATCGCCGCGCGAAATGGCATTGCCGCAAACATTAAGTTTGAGTATCTGGAGCAGGGCCTTGTGGGCATTCTGCGCAACGTTGCGCCGCATGTGCAACTCGCCGATCCGGCTTCTATTCAATGGTCTTTGCTCCGTTCCCTGGAAGCAACCAGGGAAGGTTCCGATTCCATCGACCAATTCAGAAAGGCTTCCAGATACTCCTATTTGTTTCGCGATTATGAATACCATCGGAATCGAACGGTTCGTCAATGGCAGGCCGAGCTGGAAAGCACGCTTGCCCCTTCTGCCAATCTAGACATTTTTGATTTTGATGAACGAGTAAGCGAGTCCGAAGGACATTCCTGGCAGAAATCGCTGTACCAGGCAATGCTATCCATTCTGCACGAACGCGGAATGCACACTTTAACCGAGCTCGGTTGTGCAACCCTGGAAGGGGAGCGGATCCCCGCTGGAGCAGAACTGCACATTTTCGGGCTTTCGCGGATGTCGCGTCTTCACATCAGTATCCTCTTTCGTCTGGCCCTTCAGCGCGATGTGCACATCTATCTATTTGACGTATTTGGCCCATCGATTCCTTCGGCCGATGCCGACGGTGAAATCCATCCTGCCCTAAAGGCAGTAACAGAGCGAGATTACATTCACATAGAAGCGAACATCCCAGATGCCGAGTATTCTTTTCAGAAAGATGGCCTGGAATTGATCTATCTCTTTCAGAAAGGGGCGGAGTTTCTAAACAATCATGGCGCAGAAGCTCGGTGGTTCCGTCATCG
>JAGRNC010000780.1 GCA_020440935.1 Leptospiraceae bacterium
TAGAGCTTTTGCAGAGCCCCGCCTTAGGCCACTTGGCTACGACGCCCGATGGAATCAAAGACTACAGGGATGGGCCTGCGGTCAACCGTAAAACAGCCGGAGGGTTGGATTGAAGTTTAGAGACATTGCCAATCGAGTAAGGAATCGAATTCGAAAAGCCGGAACCGGCATTACCAATCGCGGAAAGGAAGCGGGCCGCTCCGTTCGCTCCATAATGGAAACTTTCAGTGATGAATGGATCGAGGCCGCCTTTCGTAAGGCCAGAGAGACCATTGCTCCCGAGCGTGATTTTCTCCCCGCCGATTTTCAGCTACGCCAGTCCTACTGGCCCAGGCGATTGTATGAACGTGCAGTACCGGTCAGTCATGTTTTTCGCCTGGGAATGCGGTACAAAAGGGACTATCTAGAAGATTTCATGCCCATTTCTCCGGAGCATTACATCGGTCGCGGAAGCTACAAGTTTGTGTACAGTCTTCCCTGGAAAATGGTTCTGAAGATCTCGCGCCGAGTGTTGCCATCGGATCCGATATTTGGCTCGCTGTTTCGCGAAGTGGATGCCCGTCCGGAGGATTTCTTAAGCCAGGAAGAATTGAATCTTTATGAGTATCTTTGCCGGGGCAAAGGGCGGGGCAGAAGAAATCGACTATGGTTTCAGTTTTTACGTCTGGGCCTGGAACGATACCACTACGCAAAGGTGCGCGAAGCTCTACCCGATCTGGTCCTGCCCACGAGATTTTTCATGGGAGTGCGCTACCGAAAGAAGCTGTTTGGATCCGGACATCATGAGTCGATCCGACCTATGGACAGCCAGATCATGTTGGTGGGCAAGCACCTTAAGGAGTTCGCCAGCGCCGCCGTTCACTCGAAACAAAATGCGGTGATGCGCAAATTCTTCCCCAAATACGACTTCGAATTCGATGTGGGACGATTTGGTCAGATCAAGAAGAAAGTGCTGGTAAAAATAACAGAAGATTTTCGTCGGCTCATTGAATACACCGAACGATTGGCGCGCGAAGAAAAACTCATTCTGGACATTCATACCGAAAATCTAATTATCACTCTGCCCGAATTTGAACTCAAGATTTTTGACTTTCATTTATTCGATGAGCACCTCTATGAATCCACGGCCGGTTTAGCCAGCCCCGAACAGGATCACGTGGCCGTTCTGGAGAGGTTTGTGGAATCCCTGGGGTTATATTGATCTCTGGCCTGTAGCCCGGGACCGAATCGGTTCACTTTTGCTTTCCAGCGCAAGCGGCGGCAGCCGGCCTTTCGCAATGGTGCTGCCAGGATTATTTCGGATTGCGGATTCGGCTTGATATTAGAGATCGAAAAAAAGGTGCCCGGTATTGGCCGGCCTGCATCCTGACCGAATGCAAACCTTCGAAGCGCTCTTTTTCGATGTGGACGGAACCATCTTTTCCAGCGAAGGAATC
>JAGRNC010000781.1 GCA_020440935.1 Leptospiraceae bacterium
ATGTAATCGCTGTCATCTTCGCCGGGAATGACCCAGCCACTCTTTTCATGCTCGAGCAATTCGCCGGCCGCGCCACGATCAAAGGCCACCACTGCCAGCCCGCTGGCTGCGGCCTCCGTAACGACATTTCCGAAAGTATCGGTTACGCTAGGGAACAAGAATATATCTGCAGATGCGTAGTAGCGCGAGAGCGCAACTCCGGATTGAAATCCCGTAAAAATCAAGTCCGGATTCGCGGCCTGCAGGCTTGCCTTTCGAGGCCCATCGCCTACAAGAATCATCTGCATGTTGGGATGGCATTCCTTCATGGCCCGAAAAGATCGGATCGCCAGATCAACATTTTTCTCCGGAGCGATGCGTCCTGCGTATAGTACGATGTGGGTTTCCGGAGCAATGCCATGGGATTTTCGTAGATCGTCGCACCGATGATGAGGCCCGTAGGCCTCCGTGTCGACGCCCCGACCAATAACGCTAACTCGCTTAAAACCAAATTCCATTAATTCGGATTTCATGGATGCAGTCGGCACCAGCGTTCGACGAGTGAGATTATGGAATAGCCGAAGGTAGCGGTGCACCCATCGACCCAGCTTGCCCATGCCGTAATACTCAAAGTATTTGTGGAAGTGGGTGCGATAGTCGCTGAGCACAGGGATTCCCATACTGCGTGCGGCGATCATGGCCATTAAACCCAGGGGGCCCTCAGTGACTACATGGACCAGATCCGGTCGGCGCTTACGAAAGCGGGCGCGAAAAAAATGGGGGCTTGCCAGACCCACCTGTACCTCGCGGTAAAATGGCATCCGAAGCCCCATGCTTAAATGGTGGTTTTTACTCTGGCTCATGCAGGGTTGCCCCATGCCCGAAACAGAGTCCAGGGCGATCCGCACAGATCTTTGCCCATCGGCAGACTGGACTGGTCGAAAAACCTGTACGTCGTGGCCTCGGTCTTCAATCCCCCGGATCATTCGATCCAGGCTTCTGGAGACTCCGTTCAATTCGGGAAGGAATGTTTCGGTTACAACGTCGATTTTAAGCCGATTGTCCGCCTGCATGCACTATAAATTGCGGACTTTCAAAACGATTCCATGTACACTTTGTGTCATTTGCAAGAAATTGCCTCCGACCAGGCTGCAAGTGTCGGGATAGATTAATCGGATCTAATTTGCATGGGCAGCAGCGATGCGTTTTGCCGCATCGGCCACTTTTTTCCTCAAGCGAACGGGAGAGAGAATGGAAGCCTCCGCTCCCAGGGCCAGCAAAGTGCGAATGGCACGGGACTCGGTTTCCAGTTCTATGCGAATTCGTTCGCGGTCCTCGCCGACCTGGCGTCGATCGATGATTCTGTGCGGCGAAAAACCGATCCCTTCGCGTAGAGAATCCGGCTTCAATTCCACCTCGACGATAAACGACGGTATGGATTTGCGAAAACCCT
>JAGRNC010000782.1 GCA_020440935.1 Leptospiraceae bacterium
AGGACTCCAGGCAACTATAGAGAAGCAATCGGATGCTCCCCTGGAAAAAGAAAAGGCTTCGGCCGAGGACCTGCGCAAAGACAGCTCGGAAGCGGCGCTCATGCCAGTGGTGCCCCAGGAAACATTTGAAGAAGCCAGAGATTCGGGGATCAATGGAGATCCAGATGCAGGCGAAGTTAGAAAGAAGTTGGCCACCGATTACCAGGCGAATCTAGAGGGCCGGGCCAATGAACTGGAAGAGGCCCTTAAAGCTGCCCCGGATATTCAATCGGCTCAAGATTTCCAGAGAGTCTTTAAGATCCTGGAAGTTGTGTATACCACCGATGGCCAACAAAGAGCCGGTAGCGTAATATCGCAAGCCGGTGGTTTGTTGTTTCTATATGCCCCCGACGGATTGTTTCGACTTCCTATTGATCAGGTACGACAGATCGATTACTATAATAGCGATGAGGTGCAACTGGAAGATCTAAACAAAAACACCGAGCAGCCTCCGGAAAAAGAAAAATAGAGTAAGCTCCTGAAAGATACCACGGGAGTTATTACTTGACTGAAGTCCTGGCCGATGCCGGTAATCTTTATTACTATATGTGGAGATTACACAGGAGCAAGCATGAGCGATAAGCCATTTCTTACGGACGTAAAAACATTGCGCGAAAGGGCGCGCAAAGAAATTGAAAAGGGCGCGGTAACAGCCGGGTATCAGGCCGACGTAAACCAGGTTGTGGAATTACTCAATACAGCCCTGGCCACCGAAATTGTTTGCGTCCTTCGTTATAAACGTCATTTCTATATGGCAGACGGAATTACTGCCGAGGCAGTGGCGCAGGAGTTCCTGCAGCATGCCACCGAAGAGCAACAACATGCAGATCAGATTGCGCAGCGAATCGTCCAGCTGGGCGGCGAACCCAACTTCAATCCGGAGGGTCTTGCTTCGCGCAGCCATGCCGAATACGTCGAAGGAAACACTCTGGTTGAGATGATCAAGGAAGACCTGGTGGCCGAACGGATTGCCATCGACAGCTATCGTGAAATGATCGATTACATAGGGCCCAGGGATTCCACTACTCGCAGAATGCTCGAGGACATCCTGGCCATGGAAGAGGAGCATGCCGACGATCTGGTGGGAATGCTGGAGAAGATCTAACTTTTGATGGGGGGCGGCCGGCCGCCCTCCGTTGCATCAGACTGGCTTTTTTCAAGCGGATCGCTTCCATTCCTGGCCCTGCCAGTATTTCACATGGGGTAGATCATCATCCAGCCAGTAAGCGTCGCTTTCTGTAACTACCAGAATTTCTTCCCATTTCACTCCAATGCCATCGCTGGTGCCGATGTGGGGCTCAACAGCCCATAATCCCGGTTCTGCGGGGAAATGCGATTCGGGCCCCCACAGTGGATCCGAGCCGAAGATTCCTTTGATTTGCTGCCGACCCA
>JAGRNC010000783.1 GCA_020440935.1 Leptospiraceae bacterium
GTCGGAATTGTCGACATCTCATTGGCGTTCCTGATTCGGGTACCCGGCAGCGAAATCATTGTCCCCATTGTCTGCACAGTGTGCATCTGGACAATAATCCGGGCGATCGCGCCTCATCTTGTAAGAGCATTATGGATCCGATAACGATCTGGGTGCGCAACGGGGAATGGGTGCTGTTGCATCGGTGCCGTGGATGTGGGCAAATAAAAGCGAACCGAGTGGCTCCGGACGATAATGAAGTCTTGCTGGTGTCTATTGCCATGCGACCCATCGGCCAGCCAGCGTTTCCGCTGTATTCTACGGAGGAGTAGAAGGTAGCGGGCCAGGCTCGTTTTGCGAATTGCGAATCCATGCATCGCGCGTTATCTGGGTTCTCGGAAGATTCCGGGATCCAGAACGCCGCGGGCATCGAAGGACCAGGGTATTGTAATTCGAATCGCAAGGATTACCGTTATGGCCGTGCCGGATAGTATGGCGATCATAATGGCGATCTGGTATTTGATGGCGGCCATCGGGTTGCCTCCACCCAGAATAACACCGGTCATCATTCCCGGGAGCGAGACCAATCCGGTGGTAGCGATGGTGGCCACCGTGGGAGCCAGCGAAGATTCCAACGCATCACGTAGAAAGGGGCGTAGCGCCTCCTGATGCGTAGCTCCTTGCGAAAGCCTGAGAAGGTACAGTTTTTTCCTTTCGCGTAAAGATTCATAAAACTCCCCGACGCCAATGATGTCGGCCCGCAGGCAATTTCCCAGAATCATCCCCGCGATGGGAATTACGTATTGTGGCTCCATGGCTGCATCGGGTCCAACCACGAGATAGGTAAAATATAGAAGCGGAATAGCGGTTCCGGGAAGTAATGAAAGAAAAAGGCCCGGCCCCAGTTTGCGAAGTCGTAGGCCTGTGCTTCGGGCGATGGATACATCGGCCACAAGAATCATAATGATGAGCCAGCCAGCAGTTATCCATATGTTATTCTTATGGAATATGAACTGCAAGTAGAATCCCACCAGAAGGAGCTGAACGGTCATTCGCACGATGGCGATGACTGTCTTGCCCAGAATCGGGATTTTTAGCCAGAGGATTAATCCAAGCGGAAAAATCAGAAGCAGGTAGATGGCGGCCAATCGCCAGACATCGATATCTATGAGATTCAAATCGTCGCTCCGGTAGCCGGTTGCATGGAGAAAGTGCGATCTGCCATTTGCGTCCATTCGCGATCATGCGAAACGGAAAGGATGGTAAGATTGTGTTTGGAGGCCAGAAGTTCCATAACCCGATCCCTGGAACTTTCATCCAGAGCCGATGACGGTTCGTCGAGCAATAAGATGGGTCGGTCGAGGAGCAGGGCAGCGATCAGTGCGATGCGCTGCTTTTCGCCGCCCGACAGGGTGCCCACCGATCGATCCATGCAATCATCGAATCCCAGG
>JAGRNC010000784.1 GCA_020440935.1 Leptospiraceae bacterium
TCGCCAGAGAGCCAGGCTATAAAGCCGGAAAGAAATATCGATTTAGATACCGATCCCTATCCAATGAAGAACTACATGTGATTTCCGAAATGGACGGCGAGTTCACAGTGGATGCCCACGAAGAGCGGCGATTCCCCTTCCCTCCGGCCACGCTTGCGAAGATCCGACTCAGCAAGCAGACCCTGGACGTAGTGCGTTCCATCCGGAATCCCTGACTGGAAGCGCCGGACTCTACGGCCCAGCAGCGTCACTCTACGCTCTCCTGATTTATCCATTAATGCTTGCCTGCAAATAGCGTTAGTGCCATACTTAGTTGTGCCCAAAGAGATTACACATATCCATGTGGCCGAAAAAATCAGAGAACGGACTGGCGAGCCTTTACGCAAAATCCTGACCGATCATGACCGCGCCTACAGCTTTGGCTCCATGTCGCCCGACCTGTACTATTACGACGTTCGGCTTCCGCTGGAAAAGAAGCACGATCTTGAATTGGGCGAAGTGATCCATGGCCGATACGGAAACGACAATTCCATGCATGTGTTGTGGATGCTTGAAAAGTGCGTGCGCCTGAAACAAGAAAGTCCGTCCTCGCTGGATTCGACCTTTTCCTTTCTTTGCGGCTACCTTACCCATGTTGCTGCCGATACGGTCTTTCATCCCTATGTATACTCGGTGAGCGGAAACTACTATCACCCCGATCTAGAAGAAAGGACCCGATCGGAAGGCAGGCATCGATTGTTCGAAACGATGCTGGACTTTTACGTACTGAAGCTTCGTGGGCAGAAGCTCGCCGACTTTCAGTTGCTGGAAAGGCTAAATCCAGGCCAGGCAAAATCGGATCTATTGAAGTTCTTTTCGCAGGGGATGTCGCATGCTGTGGATGCGGCTGGCCAGACCATGCCTGCCATGCAAGATATTCACTGGATCACCGAACGTTCCTTCAAGCGCTCCCGAACAATGATCGGGATGTTTCACAATCGGCCTTTACTCAAAGGGCTGCATATGCTGAATAAAAAGCTCAATGGAAAGATCAGCCATATTGCGCATTTGGGTTATATCTACGACCATGCGGCCGAAGATCGATTGGATTTTAATGCGCTGGAAACGGCCCCCCATCCTGTGACTGGCGAGGAATATGGCGGTCCTGTACCTGGATTGATTGAAAACTCCACAAAACGCGGATTGAAGTTTCTGGATGTATGCTGGCGCCGCCTGGCCGGCGAAACCAGCGCCGAAGATGCACGCAAGGTAATCCGTCCAATGTCGCTAAACAATGGGCTGGAGTTTACCCCCACCGAAGAGATGGTCCATTACCGGATCAACCCATTGCTTAATATCGTTTAGTTCGACTCGCGCGAAGCGGCGCCCGCGGCACGGGCAATCCCGCCGCAGGCCAGGAGGACCAGTAGCTTCTGGACATTTTT
>JAGRNC010000785.1 GCA_020440935.1 Leptospiraceae bacterium
TTTAGATCTCCCGAACTGCGCGCTGTTCTGGCCAGTCAATGGGGCGACTATGGCCTTCCTCCATCTCAGAGCGCTTTTGCAATCCATGCTTTGATTGTGTCGCATTATCTGGACGGAGCGTATTATCCAGTGGGCGGTGCAGGGACTCTGGCTCATTCCATCGTCCCGCAGCTGGAACAGTTCGGCGGGAAGGCCCTTTTATACCAGGATGTTAAGGAGATTCTAACGGAGAATGGAAGAGTCCGTGGAGTGCGGGTGCAGCACCGTCAGGGCGATGCAACCCAGGACATCGAGTACCTGGCACCGATGGTTATCAGCGACGCTGGTCTCAAGAACACTATGCTTCGAATGCTTCCTAAAGCCGATCTTTTGTTCAAGAAGGAACTGGAGGATTTCAGTCAGGGCACCAGCAATGTAACTCTTTACCTGGGATTGAAGGAGAGCCCTTCTTCGCTTGGATTGAACGGCGCGAACCTGTGGATCTATGATTCTCTGGACCACGACCGGAACTTTGCTGATCGAAACCGATTGCTCCACGGAAAGCCGCCCGCCATGTATGCATCATTCCCGTCCATGAAAGATCCTGCAGCCCGCAGTCATACGGCCGAGCTCATCAGTTTTCTGGATTACCATCCTTTTAGTGATTGGTCGGCCAGAGAATGGAAGAATCGCGGAGCCGAATACGACGAACTAAAGCTACGGATGCAGAATCATATGCTGGAACGCATGGACGATGTGGTTCCCGGCTTTTCAAACCTGGTGTCCTATGCGGAGTTATCGACTCCGCTGACCAACGAGCATTTCTCGGGTCATCCGCGGGGAAGCATTTATGGGCTGGCATGCATTCCTGAGCGGTTCAAAAAGAAGTGGATCGGAATAAATACACCAATAAAGGGTCTCTATATTACCGGAGCGGATGCCGCATCCCCCGGATTTGCGGGAGCCATGATGGGCGGATTCGGATGCGCGGCACGAATCCTCGGATTCGGCGGAATTCGCAAATTGTTTCAGGAAATGGGTCATGGAAACAGAGTATAGTCCGGAAGAATGGGTTCCCGCTTCCAGTTCTAAACTCGAATAATACCACGGCCCATCGGCGACATAATCAATGATTATCGTCGTATAGTAAGTAATACGTATCGTTTCACGTGAAACCGCCAAATCGGTCCACCAGCCCCTGGATACCGGCGCCTGCCTCCGCTAGAAAATAGGGAATAACGATGTTGAGCGAATCTACGCTGATGGGACAACCGCTCAACATCGCTAGTCGGATGTTAGACCCAAGCCCCGGCGAATGCGTAACAATAGCGTTTGGGGCGCTCGGTACCGCCGGTTGTGGCGATAGATGACCATAAGCTTATCAAGTTCACCGCTCAACTGATCTGCAGGCGATGGTGGGGCATATTCCTCAATAGTCTCCAGT
>JAGRNC010000786.1 GCA_020440935.1 Leptospiraceae bacterium
ACTTTCAGTGCGCTGCGATGCCACAGAAAATGAATCTTCAAAAATTGTTGAGTCTCCTGCTCGGCAATTGAGAGAGTTCGACACCGAAGGCGTCCAGGGCGATTCCAGGAATTCGGCATCGACAGGGCCCGAAGCAGTTTCCGGCATCTTCTAAGAAAAATCTTCTCCAATCATGCAAATAGCCGTCCCGACGAATCAATCTGCACAATCTAACAAAGGAGGAGCAGATGAAGAATCTGATCTTAATTATACCACTTTTTCTCATGGGGATACCATTGGGCTGCGCCACGGGAATTACCGAAGAGACGGTGCTTCGGGAATCCTATCCTGGTTTCCATGTCTTGTCCGAGGATCAGCGCTTCAGCCTGGGAGCCCGGTGTAGTGTCTGGCGCTTTGGTCCTGATGAGGGACGGTATCTCAATCGAGAATGCGAAAACGGCAAAATTTTGGTAGTTGGCGAATGGTCCGACTTTTATATCGCTCGCGATCGAAAAAATCGTTTCATCTTTCGCAGGAAGAATGATGTTCTGAATCAGAAACGGATGGAAGAAGAAGCAAGTCTGAGCTGCAGGGGCATTGCCATGCCGGAAAGATTCTTTTTGAAGAGCATTCTATTTCCAACAGAGGGAGTACCTGGATGCTCCTGGGCTCCCGCAGGTCTGTCATTCGAGTTTGACAGATTGCTGGGACCAGGCCGCGCATTCTACATCATTAAAGGACATATTATCGGTCCTATCCCGATCATAGTTCTGTCGGAGGTGGAATTCCAGCACAGAAGTTTCTCCGGTGGCGGAATCTTCAGGTTTGAGTCTGCGAGTTATCAGCCCGGAGTGTGGGTGAACTGGTCTGAATATCTTGCCGTACTGAGGATTGTCGTTCTTGCGGAAGATTAGGCGACCAACTGGTGCAACAAGACAGGAGCCCTCGCACGCGATAATCTGTGCAGGGCCCCTCGGAACTGTGAAAAGGACCTTCTGAGGATTGCAATCCCTGCCGTTACCCTAATCAGAGGTTCGGGCCGCCAATCCAGTATTTGTAGGAATCAAACGAGATAAGGAGAACGAAAATGAAGAAGGAAGGATGGATACCTTTGGATGCCAAAACGATACCGTATTGGAGTAGACTGAACGCCGCCATCGGAAACGTAACCGCGAGCATTATGCTCACACAAATGGAGTATTGGTTTGCGCGATATCCTAAAGGATTCTACAAATTTCGTGGCAGGCCAGAGCACCCGCACCCGGCATACCAGGAAGGCAAATCTTGGACGGAAGAGCTTTCCATTACAATTTCGCAATACAAGACCGCCTTTCAGAAGTTGGGAACGGTATTCCCCAAGGATTGTAAATGGGATACTGATTTCGGAGAAATGGCATTTCGCGGAATGCTCTATGCCAGCCATTTCCATCCCCGTGATG
>JAGRNC010000787.1 GCA_020440935.1 Leptospiraceae bacterium
AGTGGAATGCAACCTAGCTTTGAAGTATGCATTGACCGTGAACCAGAATTGTGTTCCTTGATCTCAGAGTAGCGCCAGCTCGAGGTTTCCTTTTCGCGACGGAATCGGCCCTGAGACGCCAATTTGACAGTGCCCTAAAATTGCATTCTCTGAGTCCCTCCGATGCATTCTCCACCATCCAGCCAGGATCGCTTGGATTGCCCCAAGCTGGACTTCGCTAAAACCTGGATCGGTCTACCCATCGGGCGGACATAAGACCGGAAATTTCGTTGACCTGAAGGTCCTCTGGTGCGGTTCTGGCAGATCGGCAGGACCGTACTGTCGGTTATTTCTATTGAGAGGAGTTTTGAAGGAGGAATATGATAGGCGTTGTATTGAAAGATGGTGAGTCCATCGAATCTGCACTGAAAAGATTCAAACGAGAGTGCGTAAACGCAGGCATTCAATCCGAGATCAAAAGAAGAGAATTCTTCGAAAAGCCCTCGGAGCTTCGAAAGCGAAAAATCGAAGCCGCTATTCGCAAGCGTCGACGAAAGCAAATCATGATGGCCCGCAGAGACCGCGGTTAATCATCCCTAACTACAGGAGGGTACATGGCTTCCCTGATTGAAAAGATTGAATCGGATCTAAAGACTGCCATGAAGAGTCGTGACCAGGAGACTCTGGATACCCTTCGATTGCTCAAATCGGATCTTCAGTATGAAATGACCAAAGCCGGCAATCGCGAAATGGACGATGCTGCGGTTGAGGTTGTACTGAAAAAGGCGGTAAAGAAACGCCAGGAATCGATTGTTGATCTGGAAAAGGCCGGACGCAGTAGCGAAGTAGAAAGCGAAACCCGCGCCATTGAAAGACTGAAGACCTATCTTCCACAAGAGCTTTCCGAACAAGAGATCGGCGCAGAGATTGATGCCGTGATCGCCGCAAATCCCGATGAGAAAAACTTTGGTAAGCTCATGGGGCAGGTGATGGGGCGGTTAAAAGGTAAGAATGCCGACGGCTCTATTGTTCGAAGCCTGCTTCAAAACAAACTTGGCAGTTGAATTCCAGGGAACTCAAAGAGAGGATACTTTCCTCCTTGCCCATCGAGGCCTATATTGGCCGTTTCGTTGCACTAAAAAGAACTAATCGATCTTACAAAGGACTTTGTCCTTTCCATAACGAAAAGACTCCATCCTTTACTGTCACGCCCGACAAAGGCATATTTCATTGCTTTGGCTGCGGGAAAGGGGGCGACCTCATCCAATTCGTAATCGAGCACGATGGCGTTACCTTTCCAGAGGCATTACAGATACTTGCCCGGGCAGCAGGAATCGATACATCCGAGCTTCAGAAGAACGAGAAAAGAGACCCTGCCTACGATGTTCTCATGCGAGCGGCGCGGATTTATCGTGAGTTTTTAAACAGCGCCGACGGT
>JAGRNC010000078.1 GCA_020440935.1 Leptospiraceae bacterium
TGCGCCTCGGTCTTGCCCGAAATAGTACGCTGAACCCAGATGATCATTCCCAGGATCAAAAACGCTCCTGGAGGTAAAATCATCAGTCCGATGTTCTTATAGCCCAGCTCATAGACTGCGCCTGGAACGATCTGAAATCCGAACAGACTTCCGTTACCCAGAAGCTCGCGAAATACGGCCACAAGAAACAAAATAGCAGCGTACCCGGTGCCGTTACCCAGTCCATCCAGGATGGAAGGCAGTGGCTTATTCGACATGGCAAAGCCCTCTGCTCGACCAAGCAAGATACAGTTCGTAATAATCAAACCCACGAAAACGGAGAGCTGCTTGCTCATATCGTACATGTATGCCTTTAGCAACTGGTCCACAAGAATCACCAGGCTGGCTACTACGGCAAGCTGCACGATAATCCGGATCTTTGACGGAATCAGGTTGCGCATGCTGGAGATGACAAAGTTGGACGCGGTAACCACAACGATCACCGAGAGTCCCATAACGATGGACGTTTTGAGCTGTGTCGTCACGGCCAGTGCCGAACAAATTCCCAGAACCTGGATGGTAATGGGGTTATTGTCCCAGAGTGGGTCTCGGATCGCTTCCCGCTCTTTCTTGCCGAATAGTGGTTGCTTCGGCTTCGCGGGAGCGGCGGTTTTCGTTTCTGTTGCTGCGCTCATTGTTGCTCTCCTGCCTGGGGTGTCTGCTCTTGGGCTGGTTCTGGATTGCGTTGTGTTTTGAAATATGGCTCGTAGCGCTCCAGGTCTGATTTTAAGAAATGGGTAATTCCCTTACCAGTCAACGTCGCTCCGCTGATTCCATCTACAAAGTGCTCGATTTCTTGCGGATGCGTAACTTCGGCCGAGCCTTTGGCTACCGCTACGCTGACCAGTTTTCCGGCTTCATCCAGAATCTTCTTTCCCTCGAAGTTGCTGGTGAACCAGGGTTTTTCTGCCTCGCCGCCCAGACCAGGGGTCTCTTGATGCTTGTAGAATCGGATACCCGCCACTGTATTGAGGTCGGTTTTTAAAGCGAAGTAGCCATACATCATGCCCCAGAGTCCGTTTCCGGAGATGGGAATGATATAGTATTTTAGCTCTCCGCCCGGCTTGTACAGATAGACTACTTTGATCTGTCGATCGTACTGTTCGAGAGGCTTACCAGCCCGTTTTGCCAGCAGTTTCAATTTACTATTATACACTTCGATGAGCTCAAAGGTCATCATTTTTTCCAGATCGGCCTCTTTGTAACCGATGGTCTCCAGTTCCTTTTCCATCTCTTCGCGGTGCACTTTCTCGTTATTCTTGTCGATCAAGAGCACTTCGAAGTTCTTTTCGTAGAGATCGATGATCTCCGCTGGCTTTTTCCCTTTGATTTGTTCCTCAGGGATGCCTGCCACGGAAAGGATGTTGTGGATAATATCCAGCCGAACCTGCTCTGTTTGTGCAGGCTTCAGCGCTGTCGAGGCCACTGCCAGAAGGATACTGGCGAAGAGACAGACGGCAATGGCAAATCCAAATATATAGAGATTACTTTGCTTCCGCACGTCGAAGCCTCCTCTTAACATTTCCTTCGACTACGAAATAGTCGATCAATGGCGCAAAGATATTCATAAACAGAATCGAAAGCATCATACCTTCGGGATAAGCCGGGTTCCAGACTCGAATGAGTACGCATAACATACCTACCAATAAGCCATAGATCCATTTGCCTGCCGTGGTCTGCGCAGCGCTCACCGGATCGGTGGCCATAAATACTGCGCCAAACATAAAGCCACCCATTACCAGATGATACTGGGGCGGTAAAGCCAGCATGGAAGGAAGATCCGGACCTGCAAAGAGGTTCAAAAAGGAAGCCATACCGATGGCGCCGACGATGGTGCTCACAATGATGCGCCAGCTACCAACGCCGGTAAGGATAAGTACGGCAGCGCCTATTAAACACATGAGCGTCGAGGTTTCCCCGATGGAACCCGGTATGAAACCCATGAACATGTTGTGTAGACTAAAATCGGCCTGCGAATAAGAGAAATGCGTTAGAGCATGGATGGGATCGGTTACTTCGGGCGCGGCGGCGATGAGAAGGGCAGTAGCTCCTGAGAAGCCGTCCACAACATGGCCTGCCGTATTTGCGATCCAGACCTTATCGCCCGATATATCGATGGGAAAGCTAAAGAACAAAAAGACCCGTGCCGTGAGCGCCGGATTCAATACATTCATTCCAGTTCCGCCAAATATCTCTTTTCCGATTACTACGCCAAAGCTAATGCCCACGGCAACTTGCCAGAGTGGGATAGTAGCCGGTAGAGTAAGGGGAAACAAAAGGCCGGTAACCAGAAAACCTTCGCTTACAGGGTGCTTTCGCACGATGGAAAAGATTACCTCCCAGATGCCGCCTACTGCATAGCTAACGATGATGATGGGCAGAACCAGGATGGCACCAGCGATGAAGATGTCCAGATGCTGGGCCATCGCAAGGTGGTCCAGAGGCATCTTCGTAATGGCGCCACTGGCCAAGAACTTCTGATAGCCGGCGTTGTAGATTCCAAATAGTGTGCAGGGAATCAGAGCCACCACAACGGTAATCATCAGACGCTTCAGGTCCATGGAATCGCGCACATGCGGTCCGTGGTGCGTTTTTTCCGGCGGTGTAAAGAGGAACGTATTCTGCGCTTCCCAGAGCGGATGCAGTCGTTCCAGTTTGCCGCCTTTTTGGAAATGATGATCGTATTTCTTAATTTGATTGAGCAGGAACTTCACAGTATTAATCTCCAAATAATGCGGACTAGATCATCTCCACTTCCATAATGTCCAGGCCACGGGCCACAATCTCGGTGAATTCAATTTTCGAGGGACAAATGTAGGCGCAAAGTGCAAAGTCTTCGGGATCTACTTCTAGAATCCCCAGCTTTTCCATCCGTTCGACGTCTTCAATCAGGATGGATTTGATTAGATAATCGGGCAGAATATCCAGGCCCATGACCCGCTCGTAATCGCCTGTCTTAACAAAAGCTCGCTCTTCTCCATTCAGGGATGTGTCCATTCGAGTGGGACGAGCGGGCAAAAAGCCTGACATATAAGCGCGCCCGTAGGTTGGTCTTTTGAAGCCAGGAACAAGCCAGCCCAGAAACTTCTGTTCTCCGCCCTCTGGAATCACTGTAATCAGATCATCGTAAAGGCCGAGCCCGTCATCGGATGCGCAGGCTTTTCCATTTAGAACGTTGCCTGAGATGAGCCGCACGTTGGCTTCTGGATTTGCCAGTGATGCGATGGCAGAGGCGGGCGCCCCTTTTCGCGTTTTTACGTAACCGGGCTTACCAAGGCCAGGACCAGCAACGGCCACAACAGTCTCACTGGGATATTGTCCAACCAGTAAGAAGTCGCCAATGTCGGCCACATCTCGGGCGTTTAGATACCACACATGCTTACCATGTTTGATGGGATCGATGCGATGGATATGGGTGCTTACCAGGCCAGCCGGATGTTTGCCCGAAAAGCTGTGTTGCTGCACTCCCTGGACTTTCAGGAAGTCGGAACTATTATTTCCGGCAGCCACCACAACATGAACCGTCGGGCAGAGTACTTTGAGAGCTTCAATTCCGGCCTGAAATTCAATAGTGCGTCCTTGCAGGTTAAACTCTGCATCGGCGGCCAGAGGGGCCGTATCCATGCAATTAACGAAGATGGAAGATGGCTTTGTTTCCGGATGCGCCACCCGGCTAAAGGGCCGTTGGCGAATCTGCGGCCAGAGTCCGCCCTTCATAAGATGTTGGATGAGTTCGTCGCGATCAATCCCAGCAATCTCTTCCTTCTTATAAGCGCGATATTGCTCAACTTCATCGCCGGACAGCTTGATGCACACTTTGTCCAGAGCTCGTCGCTGTCCCAGCACGATGTCTTCGATGACGCCGGATCCGGGCGATACGAATACTCGTTCTGGATGTTTCTTATCCTGAAAGATTGGCGTGCCACGCTTAACGCTTGCGCCCTTTTTTACGAGCATCCGCGGTTTAATACCGGGAAACCGAGTAGGGTGCACATAGAGATGCGTGGGTTCGGTGGAGCCAAGGATTGATTTTTCAGCCTCGCCTTTGATTGGAAGGTCGTAGCCTTTTTTCAATTTGTACTGGTTCATAATCGGGTAGGTTACATCCCGAATGTCGATCCTTTCTTGCCCTGTCAATCTAGATCAATTTTTTTTACGGTCCAGCTCTAAGTGTTGTCCCTGTACCCAACCGCGAAGTCCGTCGGCGGTTTCTACAAAGTAGCTATCTGCAGGAATTTGCCTCGAATCATAGCTTTTTGACACCCGAAGTACGTTTACTGCTTCTCCAGGCGAGAGAATGCGAAGAATTTCGCCGGATGTCCAGGGGTTTGCATACAATGCCGTCGCAGCAAAGACTCGGCCCTGGCTACCGGGCAGAGTTTCGATCATCCGGCGGGCCGCCGGTTCCTGGAATGGCTGCTCGTCCCGTAAAATGGCCGTCAGGGAAGGCAGGTCAGGCGATTTAGCATACCATTGAATCGCTATTTGCCGCGTTCGGTAGCTTCCTTGCATTCCACGCTCTACCATCTTCAAGATTCTGGCTCGATCTGTATCCGAAAGGGAGCGCGATTGATAGTGCGAAAGCGCCAGCAGTCCGCATCTGAACCGCTGCTCCTCCACGGAAGAGTTTTCCATTGCATCGAGCACTGAGTCCACCGGCTCATGTAAATAGGAAAGTCCTACCATAGAGTAGCAAACAATGGATTCCGCCTGTCCTGCGCGGGCATCGGAAATTCCAAAGAGACCAATCTTCAGAAACCGACGCAATTCGCCGGATGTATGCGAACCATATTGCGTTTTCGAATTCTTTTCCAGAAGTAAGTAGAGGGAGCGATATACCCTTTCGATAGATCCCAATTTTGAATCGGGATCGGTCAACACTCCGTCGGCCGGATAAGGCGATGCATCCGAAGAAGCGATTAGATCTCTTCCGTAGGCCAACAGAGCGGGCATATGGCCAGGATGCAAAAATGGCTGAATCGAATGCAAAGCCGCTCTTCGAATCTCTGGCGTATCGCCAAGGAGCAGAGCCGCCAGGGCATCGCCAATTTCCGTATTACTGCAATCCCGCGCTTCGCGGGCTGCATACAGTCTTTCCAGAACCGAAGCGCTATTTAGCCGTTCGATGATTCCGTTACATTTCGAAGGGGTATCCTGTGCCCGCAAGGAAGGAAAGGAAAGGATCGTGCATGCGAATAAGATCGGAAGCAAGGTACAGGTTGCTGCCCGAAAGCAGGGCCCTGGTCTGGGATAGAAGAGACGGCCTTTGACGGAGAAGGTCTGCTGCGCCCGGCTTGAGCACCGGATACATTTGCATATCGAATAGCTGATCATCCGCATAGCCTGCCTCCTTTTTAAAGTCCCGGAATGCCTCCACGAAGCCGCCTTTTCGATCCAGCATTCCTGCTTCGCGAAATTGGCGACCGGTATACACCCGGCCCCGACCTTTCTTGTCCGCCTCGGCGCGACTGATGCCACGGTTCCGCCGGACCCGATCCAGAAACAAGGTGTACGACCGATCCATGGATTCGTCAAGCAGAGCCAGGCTTTTTGGACTCAATTTTCCGTCCTCCGACATCACATCCGTTGTAGGGCCAAAGGCAATCCGTTGCTTGCGCACTCCCAGCTTCTTGTACAAACCTGATAATTCCGGTCGCATTCGAATGACTCCCACGCTACCGGTCAGACTCATATCGGGGCTGTATATTCGGTTGGCTGCGCATGCCAGATAATAGCCTCCCGAGGCGGCTACCGAACCCAGTACGGCAAAGACTGGTTTGCTGCGGGATAATCGATATACATCCTGGTACAGTGCTTCGCTAGCATCGCTCAGTCCGCCCGGGCTATTGATGTATAGAAATACCACTTCCACATCGGACTCTTCCAATTCTTTGAAAACGCGTCGCATGGGAAGGGCGCCCACCCGACCGGATTCGGGCTGCTCCGATCCCCAAAGGATCATCCCTTCGCAGCTTACAAGAGCGATGGACGGATATCGCCGGATGCGAAATGGCTGATACCTGGATCGACCGTATCGCTTCTGTATCTGATCCAGTTCGATCATGCGATAACGATAGGGCGGCGGATCGCCGGGGCCTTCCTGGGCCTCCCCATCCTTACCTGGAGTCTGGGGCGCGTCCTGGTCGGCTTCCAGTTCTTTCTGCAGCTGTTCCACGGTCTTCTCTGCCGGGCCGGGAAATGCATGCCCTACCGGGGCCTCTTTTAGTCCCGGGCCTTCGGCAAATTGGATCAATGATAGATAGTCGCTTTTCTTTGCGCTGGGCTTCTTCTTCGATTCTGGCAGAGGTTGGCCCTGATTCCAGTAAGGCAGAAGCTCTTCGGCAATGTCGCGAAAGCTAGAGGCGGGAATAAGCCCCTGCGCAAAGCCCTGGGCAAATAGCGCTTCTGCATCGAGGAAGGCTTCCTTTTCCATTCTTGCATGTAGTTTGCTAGTTCTGGCAGAATCGGGACAGTGAATGCCTTCCAGGATTTGCTCTTTTCTGGATGCAAGAAGGGACTCCAGGTTTTCCCTGGCCGACGGAGACATGGAATTTCGGCTCATAGATTCGCCTGCGCTTTTGAATTCTCCGGCGGTATGCACTTCCACGCGGATGCCCCATTTTTTCAATGCATCGGCAAAGAAGTACGGTTCTGCATGCGGAAGCGATGTTAGAAATGTATTTCCTGGAGCCAGAAACCGTCTTTCGCAGGCCGACAGTAGATAGAGAGTCTTCAATCCGCCTTTTTCGGCATGGCCTACGAGCTTCTTTCCTGCAGCGCCGATCTCGCCCAGACGAATGCGAAGCTCTTCAATCTGTGACCAATCCAGATCCTCCAGATCCGGAAATTCGAGAATGATCCATTCCAGCTTTGGATCCGTGGACATGCGCGACAGCAATCCCAGATAAAAGAACCAGATCGTTTCCTGTTTGCTAATGATTCGGTAGAGTAATCCGCTATGCATGGCTGCGCTGAATTCGGACGGCATGCGATGATACAAAACATTTCCGCGGAGCAGGAATGATGTAATTCGATACCAGAGTGCGACCAGCAGTCGGAACGGGAGCAGCAAGGGAAAAAGCAGCCATCGGAGCATTCATCCAGAGCCCATGGAAGGCCGCTGCTGTAACCCGATTTTCATTTGACCCAGGGTCGGCAGGGAAGCCACTGACTCGTTAGATGAAGCATATCCTCTCCATAGTCGTTCGAAATAAGCCTGGCGTCATGAGCCACGTTTCGGGGCTATTTACCCGAAGGGGCTATAATATCGATAGCATTGCCGTGGGCGTTACCCATGAGCCTGGAGTTTCGGTGATCACCATCGTCCTGCGCGGAGATGAGCAAACCCTCACTCAGTTCCAGGGTCAGTTGCTCAAACTGGCAGATGTCATCGAAGTACGCGCGCTTCCATACCACGATTCCGTGATCCGGGAGCTCGTCCTAATTCGAGTGTCCTGCAAGCAGCCAGATCGTACACAGATCTTTGGAATCGTGGAAGTATTTCAGGGTAGAATCCAGGAGATAATGCCCGAGTCGATTTTGATCGAAATGCAGGGCTCTCCCCGTCAGGTGGGTAGCCTGATGACCATGCTGGAGCCGTTTGGAATCCTGGAGATTGCACGCACCGGCCAGATTGCCTTACCCCTGGAAACCGAGATAGGCTGATCAAGGTATATCGCCGCGCCAAACCAGTGGCCGTGCAAATAGATTCAAACGGTGACGCGAAATGGGGGGCTTTGGCCGAAGTTACATTACCGCAAGGCGCCGTTTCCCCAAAGTCATTTATTGCTGAATGCCATTTCCGCAAAGCCCCCTTGCAAAGGGGGCCTAACTACAGAAGTGGCTACTTCGCTTTCTTTTTCGCCTGGTCCGGTTCCTGCTTTTGCTTTACTCCCAGAACCATGTGCGAAGTTCCATTGATATAGTTGTAACCAATGCCAAAGGGAAGGGCTCGAATGTCATTGGACTTATTTCGAAAATCTGCCTTTAGATCCGGTTGATGACGAACGGCAAAGAGTTTAATCGGATGATCGTAGCGACCATAGTACGTCAGCTTCCAGCGACCATCTTTCATGAACTGAATGGGAATCCCGGAGCTATCGCCTAGAAGATAGTCAGATTGATCCAGAATAAAGCTGCGAATTTCGGAGAATGAATCGCGGTGCATTAGATAAGAGGCGGCCTTCAAGTAGCCGATAGTCGGATGCCCCAATGCTGCTTTAATGGCGGGCAAGAAATAAGGAGTTTCTTTTAATCCCTGGTCGGAGATGTCGGAGCTAAAGTAGGCAACGCTATAAACCGGCCCATCTTTTTGTGTGCGATAAAAAATCTGCACTCCGGGCACTGCCTTCAGGTCCTGATTTGTTTTCTTGAGCTCATTGAATTGATCCAGCGTGCGAGTCTTACCATCGGAGCTGAGTCGGATGGTGCGAATGGAAAGAAGTTCGTAGTCCAGTCTTGCCAGAAACACCACAAGTACGGGGGCAACCCCATCCAGAACTTGATTAAAATCGTCTTTCATCGCCAGAGTTCGGAAAAAGGAGAACTCAATGATGCTAAAGAGAGAATGGCGAACCGCTCCCAGATAGCGAGCTTTCTGCGCCTCGGACATAGATTTTAGATCCGCCACAGATCCGGGGGGCTCCAGGCCAATCATAATTGTGTTTCGGCCGCAAGGGAAGAATAGCGATGAATGCAGAATGTCTGCGCCCCCAAATGGGTAAAACACCGAAGCTGGCTCTTTACAGAGTTCCGCGAATTCTTTCTGACCCCAGCTCTCGATCTTCGCAATTCTTAGATCTTCGCCTTTCTTCCAGATTCTGTTGAAGGCGGCTGCATGATCGGTAAATGATTTGGATTGATAACTGTCTTTTTTTCCGGCCAGGAAGTCCGCCTTGTTTTGCAGATCTGGATCGGTTAAGCCATCATAACCGAGCAAAAAAGAGTTTAACGGTTTGTTGTTTTCTTGCGACGATGAATCTGTAGATCTTCCATCGCCTGGATTCTCGGGCCCGCAGGACGGTACAGTCAGTAATAAGGAACTTACGAGCAATACAGAAAAAGATGAACGAAGGATCGCCCTAAACCATCGAAGCGACATTCTACGATGAAAGAAGGCTATAAATAAGAGAAAACTGGTTCGATTTTGCCTGTAGGCCCTGATGGTATGCACCTCCGGTTGATCAAAAAAGGTTCGCATTATGTCAATAAGAATTTGCCGTCACAGGGGCCTCGCACAATGAAGTCATTTCCACCCTCCGGATCCCCTTCATGAGCCAGCACGGACTAAAAAGGCAACTCGGTTTCTGGACCGCAACCCTCGTCGTAATAGCAAGTATGATTGGTTCTGGTATTTTTGGAAATACCGGAATTATTCAGCAAGCCGTGGACAATCCGGGCTTTGTAATTCTGCTCTGGGTCATTGGCGGAACGCTGGCTCTTTCGGGAGCCCTGTGTTATGCAGAGCTTTCTACGCTTATGCCCCATGCAGGCGGCGAATATGTTTATCTCAAGAACATCTTTGGTCTGCTTCCGAGCTTTCTTAC
>JAGRNC010000788.1 GCA_020440935.1 Leptospiraceae bacterium
ATACTACGCCGGCATGGATGAGCCGCGGAGGACTGAGTCTGGGGTGTAGGATGCCATCGATGCGGTAGCGAATCTCCAGCGTCTTTTCGTAAGGTTCGATGTGGATGTCCGATGCTCTTTCCTGCACTCCCTGGGACAGGATTGCATTCACCATGCGAATGATTGGCGCTTCATTCGCCATGTCCATGGTGTCTTCGGACAGGCTGTCCAGGTCCGCATACTCGTCGCCACCCAGACCTTCCATCACTTCTTCTGCCGTGGCGCTGGCCTTCTGATAATGCGAGTGAACAATGCGCATTATCTCGGTTTCGGAAGCCATCAGAAACTGAACCCGGTATCCCTTGAGATACTTTCGCAGATCGTCCATTGGGTGGATGTCGGCAGGGTTTGCGACTGCTACTGTGATGGTCTTGCCTTTTCTGGCGATAGGCACTACTCGGCTGCGTTCTATGAATTCACGGGGCACTCGATCGAATATGGGATCGGCGGAAAATTGAAGCTTATTCTCGTAGGCATAGCCGTACTGATTGGCCAGGGCTCGAAGCACATCCGCTTCTTCGGCCAGGCCTCTTTTCTGAATGATCTGACCAATGCGAAGCGCCGATTTCTCTTTGATCTTGAGAACTTCGTCCAGCTCTTCCCTGTTAATGATTCCTTCTTCGAGTAGTATTTCGCCGAAGGGCTTTCTCATAGCTTCATTGCAGACTACCGTCTCTTCCGGGCAACCATTTATGGGCCGTCGGAATTGGCAGGCGGGGTCTTATCATTTGTTGGCTTGTCTGAGTCCGGGCCATCTTCAGAATCCAGAGCATCCTGATTGCCTTCTCCGGGAGTTTGTCGAGTCGCCTTGGGCTTGCTCAGCTCCTGGAAGTTTGGCTTCTTGTATGGCTCTACCGGATGCTCTTCTACATTGTCGTCCAGAGTCTCTTCTCGACCGCCCGGAGGATCCTTCTGCGGCCACAGATTCAGATTCTCCACCCGTTCGCGGCTTTCTCGAATCTGAGTCTCGCGTTTGTAGCCGGTAATCCGATCGGCGGCCTCGCGGTCGTCCAGGATATGCGGTGTAATAAATACCATCAGGTTGGTCCGCTGATTGGTCATGGTGGTGCGTCGAAATAGAAATCCTAGAAGCGGAATGTCGCCCAGAAAAGGAATCTTCTTGATTGCTTGCAGTCTTTCATTGGAGACCAGTCCACCGATAACGATGGTTTGCTGGTTATCCACCGTAATGTAGGTCTTCACGTTTCGCTTATTGAAGGTAGGATTGGAGATAGCCGATTGGCCGCCTTCGATGTTTGTCACTTCGGCAAACATGTCCAGTGAGATGTTTCCTTCCGTGTTTATGTGCGGCGTAAACTTCAGTTTGATCCCTGATGGGCGGTACTCAAAGGAATTGACCGTGGATTCCGACGAT
>JAGRNC010000789.1 GCA_020440935.1 Leptospiraceae bacterium
AGGCCTAATTACAGATGGTCGATTTAGCGGTGGCACTTACGGAATGGTAGTAGGCCATGTGGCTCCGGAGGCGGCTCTGGGTGGTCCCATCGCACTATTGCGCGAAGGCGAAATCATTACGATCGATGCAGAAGATAATCTACTGCAAATTCACATTACCGAAGCAGAATTGGAAGCGCGCCAGAAGGAATGGAAGCCCCGGCCTCCTAGATACAAACGAGGGGTCATCGCAAAGTACGCTTCTCTGGTAGGATCCGCCGAGTTTGGAGCGGTTACCGATAACGTATTTGAGGAATGAGCGGACCAATTATTGTCTTCGCTTCGATCGTATCTCCTGCACCGCGATGAAGATGAGCGCTATGGCGGTAATCGGAATGGCAAGATAGAGCATGGCCCCGCTGAAAAAAGGAAGCGCGTCGTGATGGCCTGCCGCGAGGATTAAATACGTGGTATAAGCAATATAATAAGAAAACAGTAGTATCCCTTCCAGACGGCTAATCTGCCCGCCAGTGAAAAAGATGGGAAGACATGCCAGGGCGACCAGGATCATGATGGGCAGATCCAATCCGGCCACGGCAGAAGAAACAGGGATCCCGCCTGGAGCGACAAGAGCAGTGAGGCCCAGAACACCCAGAAGATTGAAGATGTTGCTTCCCACGACATTACCCACGGCAATATCCCTTTCCCCTTTCAGTGCGGCCACGATAGAGGTCACTACTTCGGGCATCGATGTTCCAGCGGCAACGACGGTTAGTCCAATAACCAGATCACTCACTCCCAGGAATTGAGCGAATGCCACCGCGCTGGAAACCAGGAATCGCGACCCGATCACAAGCATGATCAGTCCCGCCAGAACAAGCGCGCCGTTCCAGGCATAGATCTTCCAACGAGCCATACCCGGAGAACTGATATTCTGCCCGATGGTTTCTGTGTCGGCGGAAACGCTCGGCTGCGAAGTTCCGGCTTGCGCGACGCCCTGCTCTTTTCTTCCCTGAACGATCAAAAATCCGATGTAGGCGACAAGACCTACAAACAAAACCAGCCCATCCCATCGTCCCAGCAAACCGTCGAGGGAAAATAGCCAGGCACCAGCTGAGGCGAAAATCATGATGGGAACATCCAATCGAATCAACTGCGCCGAGGCGGCCAGAGGAACAATGATGGCGGAAAGACCTAGAATAAAGAGTACATTAAATACATTACTTCCCACCACGTTTCCAATAGCAATATTGGCCTGTCCGGTATGGGCTGCATTTATGGATACGGCCAACTCGGGAGAGCTGGTACCAAAGGCGACGACTGTGAGCCCGATGATCAGCGACGAAATGCCCATGGATTGTGCCAGGGAAGAAGCGCCACGCACCAACAATTCGGCTCCAAGAATAAGAAGTAAGAGACCGCCCAGGAAAGCA
>JAGRNC010000790.1:0-270 GCA_020440935.1 Leptospiraceae bacterium
AATCCTTCGATCCGTCTGGGGTCGTCCTCAAAATGAAAATAGAGCTTACCGGCCGGCTGTAGCTTTGCTGTTCTCATTCCGCATTCTTCCAGCACCTCGCGGGCCGCTGCCTGTTTCACTGTTTCTCCTGATTCGATCTTTCCGCCAAAGCCATTCCAGTAGCCAGCTCCAAATCCTTTTTTCTTGAGTCCAAGTAACACTCGATCGCCATCCAGCAAGAAAGTCAGAGTGGCACGAGTGAGAGGAAAAGTAGGAAGCGCTAGCGATACA
>JAGRNC010000790.1:280-1412 GCA_020440935.1 Leptospiraceae bacterium
TCGAATCTGCGTCGCTGTTTTCCAGAACTTCAGTATTTTGCTCCAGGTGCATTCGCGCTGTGGCGGCACAGAGCAACGCATCCAGATAATCCTGGCTGAATTTGCGCTTTCTTCGTTCCTGGAGGAACGCCAGGGGTAGAACTGTATCCATTCCAAATAGGGAGTCCTGAACCGCCGATGGATAGGTTTCTAGAAGAATGGAATCTGGAAAATGACGGCGAATGGCTGCATGAATCTTTGCGCTCTGCTGCATCCAATGATCGGAGGGTGGGACTTGATCGGGAGTGTAGAGAATTCTGTAGCCGCGACGGGCAAGCTCGCGTTCGGGCCTACGCACTTCTTTTTCGAAGCGCACTGGATGCGCCGGCCCGTCCACGGCTACGCAGAGCAGCGGTCGGCCTCGATGGATGAGGATGGCCTGCAGCGATTGGAGCAATACGTCTGCATTGCGAGCATGAATCATGGTCTCCACCGAACCGTCTTCGGCATTCATCAAACACAAATGATATCCCTTCTTGCTTCCTCCTACATCGATGCCCGCTACCGTTCCCTGGTTCTTAGAGCGCATGCGACCAATTGTGCTCGGCGCTTTGTTGCAAAAAGCACTTTCCGATGCCATGGACTTTGTCACCAACAGTTATGCAGCGAGTTTTTGTTTACGGCACTCTGAAGCGTGGGTTTCGGCTGCATCACAATATGCGCGAAGCCCGGTTTCTGGGCACAGGATTTGTAGATGGATTCGCCATGTATCGAGTGGAGTGGTATCCGGCCATTATAGAAACCCAGGATCAACCGGGTCGCATATTTGGCGAAGTGTTTGAAGTGAATGATGATACCCTGGCGATTCTCGATGAGTTTGTTTTAATGAGCCTGCTATCTCCGAGATCTACACGCCAGGTTCAGATGCTCAGTGGACTGGAGGGCACGGTGGAGGCCCTGCTGTACGTTTATCTGGACAGTATCGAAGGCCAGGAGCGAATCCACACCGGTCGCTTCGACTTGCCCGATTAAACTACTCGACCGAGCCTTTCCACCGGCGCGGTCACATGCTCGCGAGTCAAACGAGATGTTACGGAGAGGGGTTCTCTTTCTTTTGCTTGGAAGTTCTGTACTGACTTTCGTCAATTAGCTT
>JAGRNC010000791.1 GCA_020440935.1 Leptospiraceae bacterium
TCATTGAATTCTCCTACCCCCATGGGGTATAATCAAGATAGGACAATCTTGAAAGTCCGGCAACACTACAACCAGGATTAACGCAAAATCTGCTTGCCGGTTTCTGTGCGCCCCTAAAATGCACCGAATGAATTCCGCTCAACCAGAAACATTTTACGGGATCGTGGAGCTGGCCGCCAACCAGTTCCCAGAAAAAGAGTCGTTCAAGCGAAGGATGCTGGATGGAAAAATCCGCGGCCGGACCTTCAAACAGATCAAAGAACTATGCGATCAAACACTGGCAGGTCTGCTGGAAGCCGGCATGAAGCCAGGCGACAAGGTTCTATTTCTATGCGATTCCTCGGCGCTGTGGCTTTCCACCGACGCTGCCATAACCGGCACCGGAGCTGTTAGCGTTCCTCGCGGAACCGATGTTACCGACGAAGACATTGCCTATATTGCCAACCATTCGGAGGCAACGTTTGCCATAGTGCAGCGAAAGAAGGACCTGGATCGACTGCGATCCATGACCGGAATACCTACCATCAAGACCATGTACTACATGGAAAACGACGATTACACCCTGGCTACCGGTAAGGATAGCCTGGGTGATCTGGCCGAGAAAGGGAAGAAAGCGCTGGAAAAGGATCCGGATATTGTGCGAAAATCCGTGGCATCTCTGGACCCGAGAGCCATGGCAACGTTGATCTACACCAGCGGAACCACCGGCGAACCCAAAGGAGTGATGCTCAGCCAGTACGGATGGGTATACGCCATACTTACAACGCTCAAGCGTACAGGATTCCGAAGCGAGGATGTGGCCGTTAGCTTACTCCCGCCCTGGCATGCATTTGAGCGTGCCGTAGAATATGCTTTGGCCTACAAAGGGATGGAGTTCACTGTGAGCGACATCGGAGTGCTGCGCGACGATTTGAAGGAATTGCGACCTACGGTGTTCCCATCGGTGCCGCGTATCTGGGAATCCATATACAACGGAATTATCGGCAAGATTAAGAAAGAGTCCGCAGGAAAGCAAAAGATCTTCAATTTCTTTCTGTCGGTGGGCACTACCTGGTTTCGATACAAATCGATTTTACTGGGATACGACTTTCAGATTGAACGTCGCAACTTTCTAGTGGATGGTCTGTACCGGTTGTATTCCTTGATTGTACTGATTTTGATTTCACCGTTCAAGTTGCTTTCGCTCAAGATTTTTTCTCCCATCAAACAGGCATTGGGCGGGCGAGTTCGCGTATCCGTTTCCGGAGGTAGCGCACTGCCGGGTGTGGTGGACCGATTTCTTTCTGCCATCGGCATAACGGTGCTCGAAGGATACGGGATGACCGAAACCAGCGCGGTGATTTCGGCGCGATCGTTGGGCCAACCTACATCGGGCACAGTGGGAACTCGTCTGGCTGGTTACGAATTG
>JAGRNC010000792.1 GCA_020440935.1 Leptospiraceae bacterium
TAATGATTCCCCTATGGTGCGCGTGGATTGTCAGGAGGCCGGCAAACTCAGGCTTCACTTTACCAGAAACGAAAAGATCACCGCGATCATTGACTCGCTCAAAGGTGCCCATTATCTGCCGGATGCAAAGGTCTGGATTGTTCCCGTATCCTCTGAACCTATTCGAGTACTGCGGAACTACTCGGGAATTCGGATTCGATTCGAGGGAAAACTAGCTCTGAAAGATCTGGATGATGAACTTCGGTTACGCCGCTACAGCCAGCAAACAAGGGATGCCTATCACTGGATCAACCGTTTGTTGATTATGGAATGTGGAAAGCGGCCTTACGAAATTGACGGCGAAGATATCAAGCAATTCCTTGTCCGCTGGAGCAAGGACCAGCAGGTGGCAGACTCGACATTCGGGCTGGCGATCTCGGCGATACGATTCTATCATGCGAAATTACTTGGCAAACGTAACGTTTTCCAAATAGCTCATGGGAAAAGAGGACGGCGGTTACCCGGTATACTCAGCCTGAATGAGGTGTATCTCCTCTTAAACCTGACAACCAACCTAAAGCACAAGGCACTATTGACCCTCACCTATTCCGCCGGATTACGCGTCAGCGAAGTTGTGGCTCTGAAAGTTACTGACCTGGATTTCAATCGAGGTGTCCTTACAGTCCGCTCAGGTAAGGGGCGAAAGGACCGATTAACTCTCTTCTCACAGCACGCTCAATCCACCGTCCTCGAATATCTGAAGATCCACCGGCCCGGGCGCTGGCTTTTCGAAGGGACTACGGGTAGACCAATGCATGTCCGTTCCGCAGAAAAGATCTTTCAAATCGCTCGACAGAGAGCCGGAATTGAGAAGAAGATTCCCATCCATGGACTCCGGCATGCTTTCGCCACGCATCTCCTGGAACAGGGCATAGACCTGCGCTACATTCAGCAACTTCTGGGTCATGCTTCGACACGTACGACCCAGGTATACACACACGTCTCTACCGGGAGCCTGACCCGAATTCGAAGCCCGCTGGATTCGATTCCGCGAGCCAGTTGAGGTGCACCGTTGGAGTTCAACGCCGTTTTTGCGTTGATTTTTGGAAATAATGCGAATTGTTTAATTCGCAATTTCTCCTTACGGCACTTCGCCTTATTATCCACAACGCGACCATCCCGTAAATCATAGGCGAACCCGCCGCACATCGCATTCGCAATAAGTTCCGATTTCCCAATTTTGCGGCCAATTTTTTCGGATTATTGTTTACTTGCCCTCCAATGCGAACTACGCTATGCGGGTTCCAGTAATGGACGTTAGGCGAAATGGCCCACCCGCAGTGTTCTACTTGCCAATGGTTTGTTCGTAAGTTGCTGGGGTGGAAATTTTACGGCCTGCATGGCTTCTCCTCCTGATCGAATAGCAGA
>JAGRNC010000793.1 GCA_020440935.1 Leptospiraceae bacterium
TCCAACTGGACGGCGGTATCGAATGCATTCATAGCTCGCTTGTACTCCGAATTGCGGTAATATGCGATACCCAGCAAATTATGAGCCTGGGCTGCCGTCCGCGTGTCCAGGTCCGAAGCGGTCAATGCCATCAGTACTTCGATCGCTTTCTCCCTGTCAACAGGAGATTCGGTGGCCAGCAGGATTCGTGCGCGTGCCAGGTTCACGGACGGATCCTGTGGGTCGATGCGTGCTGCCTGATAAATGGCGCTTCTGGCTTTTTCAAGCGAGGATGGATCGCCTTTTTTGCTGTATAGTCTGGAAAGCAGCAGATAGGCCTCTTTTCGCTGATCGGCTTTAGCCCGTGGCGACGATGCCACCTTTTCCAGTTCCGCTGCGGCCGAATCGCTGCCTGTGCGAAGCATTACGCGACCCATTCGAAGATGCACTTCCGGATCGACATCGGGTGTTCCCGGAACAGCGAGGCGTTCCCGCAAGATCTGATACTCCCGCACGGCGAGCTCAAAGGCTCCCTTATCTTCGTAGACTCGCGCCAGCGCAAAACGAATCTGCTTTTCGTCTTCGCCAGAAACGCCCATCTGAATGGCCTTCTTCCAGATATTGATGGCCTCTTCCGGCTTTCCGGCTCTTTCAAGAGCTTGCCCCAGCCCCAGATACAGTTCGCTTTTTTGAGGATCAATCTTCAGCGCCTGGTAATAGGCCTGGGTTGCGTCTTCGTATCGCTCCAGTCGCGCATAAACGCGTCCCAGACGATCCAGGGCATCGGCTGTGGTAGCATTGCCAGGACTCATCTGCACAGCTGCTCGATAAGAATCTACCGCGGAAAGTAAATCACCCTGGGAGGTTTGCAGATCCCCCAGATCCAGCATGCTTTCTGTGTCCTGCGGATTGATGAGCAGCGCTTTGCGAAGCGCCTTCTCCGCCATGCCTGGCTGTTCCAACTGCTGGAACGCGCGCGCAAGTCCACGAAAAACTCTGGAGTCGTCGCCACCAGCATCCAGAGCAGACTGGAAGGATTGGATCGCTTCGCGCTGACGATTCATGCGAAGGTACACGATTCCCAGATTATAATGATATCTTGCTTCGGCCGGCGCCAGCGCTACTGCCTGCCTTAAGTGATCGGCCGCCATTTCCAGATTACCTTTGGAGAAATAGATCTGACCAAGATGACCGTGGGATCGTACTGCCAGCGTTGTATTTGGCTCTTTTTCGATGACCCGCGAAAAGGCCATGATTGCTTCTTCCAATTTGCCCTGTCGAATGAGCGAGATCCCCAGGTTATAGGCAAGATAGGTATCGGCCGGGGCATCGTTCAGCGCATCGCGATACATTTCGGATGCTTCGTCGAGCTTCTGGTCCTGCATGAGTATATTGCCCAGAAGCAAGGAAACCGCCGGATCGGAGGGG
>JAGRNC010000794.1 GCA_020440935.1 Leptospiraceae bacterium
ACCCATTCCTTTTTTTTTTTTTTTTACGGATTACAGGAGCGGGAGCATATCAAAGATGCCTTTGGAAAATTTGTGAGCCCGGGCATCGCCGAACGCGCCCTTCGCGGCGAAATCAAATTGGGAGGCGAAAAGAAGACGGGCACGGTATTCTTTTCGGATTTGCGCAATTTCACAGAGCTATCGGAAAACCGGCAACCCGAGGAAGTGGTAGATTTTCTAAACCGCTACTTTACCGCGATGGTGGACTGCATTCAGAGCACAGGCGGCATGGTGGATAAATTTATCGGCGATGCAATCATGGCCCACTGGGGCACTCTGGTGCCATCGGAAACTGGAACCTCCGATGCCATCCGTGCAGCGCTTTTGATGCGCGGCGCTCTCATCGATTTAAACCGCGAACTGGAAGCGGAAGGCTCGTTACAGTTGCGCTTTGGATGCGGTATCAACACTGGTCCGGTGATTGCCGGTCAAATTGGCTGCGAAAAACGTCTGGAGTACACCGTCATCGGAGACACGGTAAACCTGGCGTCCAGAATAGAATACTTGAACAAACTATTTGGCACCGATATTCTTATTTCTTCCTATACAATGGAGCAGGTAGATGGAATATTTGATGCAATAAAAATGCCGGCATTACATATTAAGGGTAAGAGCAAACCCGAGACTGTGTATGCCATCCTGGGCCTGGTGGACGATCCACATCGGCCACGCAGCCTTGAAGAGTTGCGAAAACGAATCGGTCTGGATTTTGATGAGCAGAAAGCACAGGAAGAATTGAAGAAATCCAGCGATCAAATGGCAGGAAATCAGGAAGAAAAATGAAACGGCTGGGAATCACCGAATGGATCACTGTGATCGCCCTTCTGGGCCTCATTGGAACCTTTGCCGGGCTATTTTTCTTCGAACAGAACCGTTCCAGGAGTGCAGGCGACGAAGAGGTAATCGGCTCCTTGCTCTTCCGTTATCGAGTGGCCGAACGTAAATTCAGCGACACGGTCCTCTGGGATAGAGTGGATCCGGGCGATTCATTGCGCAATATGGACTGGATTCGCACCGATGCATACTCGGAAGCCATCTTTGAATTGAAGGATGGCTCCCGCGTAGAAATGTCCCCGGAAACCATGCTCATATTGAGCTTCGATGGAAAGGAAAAGTCCATTCAGATCGAAAATGGCTCCGCAAAGTTAGATCTAAAAGACTCCTACACTGTAAAAACCCATGCGGAAACCCTGGAATCCATGAAAGGAGAGTTTCGGATCCAGAATAAAGATGGAAATCTATCGCTGGAAAAGACCGATGGCACGGCCAGCTTTCATGGTCGTCCCCTGGAGGACGGCTGGTACCAAATTGGAAAGGAAGGCATCAAGAAACAGACCAGCCCAATCCAGCTCATCTCTCCGATTGAT
>JAGRNC010000795.1 GCA_020440935.1 Leptospiraceae bacterium
TCTGCTCGGCTTTCTCTCTGGGCGTCGTTGCCTCGGACCGGGTCACTTCTGGCCTTTCCGATGGTTTGTCTGTGGCAGAGACCGCCGTAGACTCTTTCGATTCCGTTACCGGATTCGTTTCCACCGGTGCTCTGTATGGCGGGCTATTGTCCCCGGCCGGATCATTGCTCGTTGATGCTGATTCGCCCGATTTCTGCTTACCGGGAGCGGGCGAATCAGCTGGATTTTGTCGATTGGAGCCGGGGGACTCGGCGCGAATGGTCGAGGAAAGCCAGGCCGCGGTCAAAAGAACCATAATCCCTAGCAAAGCCCTTTGGGACCTGCGGATCCCAAGAGGGCGCTCCACTTTGCTAGTTGATGGCGCGGGAATTTTTGTGATGATTGACATGGTCTCTGGTGCGGATTGTCTCCGGCTTTCTATAAATCCATTATCGTCAGGGAAATCTGTAGGCAATCGCTTATTGCACTTCATGTTTGATCGAATTCATGGCCTGCACCGATCGGTCCAGGCCTCCCAGAGTCATTTCTTCCATGGGAAGGGTATCTGCGATTTTCTTAAGAGTAAAAGAGCCGCCGGCCCAGTATTCCTTTGGGATGGGATTTAGCCAAACCAGGGCCTTGAATCTTTCTTTCAGCTTCTTTAATTGTTCGATGGATGGCTCGTACTCCTCCTCGCCAAAATTAATATTCCCGTAGGGCGAGACCAGCTCTTCCGGGGCCATGCTCGCATCGCCGATGATAAATACCCGGGTATCCCGATTTCTACGCAGCAGCTCGATCAATGGCAACGGCCGACTGCGCTGCGGATCGGAGAATACATGGGAATAAATCGTATTGTGAAAATAGTAGGAGTCCAATCGCTTGAGCTGCTTTTTCATTCGTGAAAACAGATCCGAAGTTAGATGCACGTACGGCGACATGGAGCTGCCGCCATTGTCCATCAGCAAAATTACTTCCAGTCGATCGCGTTTGTCTTTCTCAAAAATTAGTTCGATTTCGCCGGCATTGCGCGCGGTCTTTCGAATGGTTTGCGCTATGTTTAGCTGATCGGGGGCGCCTGCCGGTTTTAGATGCTTTAGATGTTGCAATGCATCGTGAAAGTTTTTGCGATTAAGCCGGCCTTTCTCGGAATAATCGACGTATCTACGCTCGCCCAGAACCTTCTTCGCCGAAAATCGATTTGCCTGGCCCATAACACGAAACCCGTTTTCGGAGAATCCAGAGTGTCCGAACGGCGAAGTGCCCCCGGTGCCGATCCACTTGTTTCCTCCATGATGAGCCTCGGTTTGTTCGTTAAGGCGTTCCCAGAAAAGCTTCATGAGTTCTTCTGATGTCATGGAGTAGGGATGCCGCGGCAGTTCGCCTTTGATCCAGGCCTGCCTTAGCCACTCCTGGAATTGTT
>JAGRNC010000796.1 GCA_020440935.1 Leptospiraceae bacterium
CATTCTTCGGGTGGGGCATTGCCTTGTGCGTAATAATAGTCGGCGGGTGGTTCCATCGGGGCGTCTGGAGAACCGCACCAGGATCCAAATGCGAATGGTTCCATGGGAAATCGTTCGGCTCCAATGAGGGGATAGGACAATCCAAAGTAAAGGAATCCATACCATCCGTTCTGGACGGACAGTGCATAGATGATGGCGGTGTCCGCAAGCAGCGCGCCGGTAACCAGGGGAAGGGCCCAATTCTCCTTCCATTGCGGTGGAGATTCTAAAATTCCCCTGGAATAGAGCGGACAATGTATGCTTAGCTCCGGCTCCGGCGAACTGCGCTCTAGAACGGTCCAGCGCACGATGCCCGTCAGGCAGGACAAAGGTAGCGCAAGCAGGGGGAGTAGCAGGAGCCTTTTCATTATATGCACCGGGAAGCGAAAAAGATTTTCAGCGATCAGTGCGATCGCTTTTCCTTTCGAATGACCAGCTTTAGTCCAGACCACACCTCATCCACAGCGCAGACTTTCACATCGACCAGATCGGTGCCACGGATGATTTCGCGTATTGTATCCTCTGTGATGTCGGTTTCGATCCTGGATGCCTTTTTAGGCCAGGAAACCCAGATCATACCATTGGGACTAATGTATTTGAGAGCCTGAGCGATAGAGCTTTCCAGTTCTTTGCGCTTTTTACTGAAGATGTGCGTAAAATCGAGACCTTTTCTCCAGTGTTTGCCGATGGAAACCGTTTCCGGAATATTGGGAACCAAATCCCTGTAATCCATTGGACAATTTCGCACGACTATCGCATGATCGGGCTTGATTCCCAGTTTCTTTACTAATGGTGTACCCGAATAGCCCGCCATATATTTTGTATCCTGGAGCAAATAGCGAAATCCCCGCTCTAACGGAAGTGACCGGCGTTTCGCATATCATTGTTTTCTATATACTTCACTTTTCCGGAACGAGGAGATTTGCATCCTTGAAAATGCGCCACTGCCCATCGGATTCTTTTTTCAGGAGAGATAGAGCATGCCCGGAACGGACCATTCTGGTATCCTCCCCGGAAATTTCGATGCGAATGCGATTTTGCAAGTAGGCCCAATCTCCATGGATCTGCAGTTCTTCGATTTCGTAAGAGCCATTAATCTTCCAGCCTTTTTGTTGCTCCGCTGCCCGGCCGAATGCTTCCTTTCCAAATGGCTCCGAACCTGCTACCAGGAAGGTGGCATCGTTGGTCATTAATCCAAGGATGGTTTTCGTATCGCCGGACATGGTCGCTTTGAACCACATCGATACTAAATCGCGAATAGACTGTTCGTCGGTATACACAAACTAGTAATTGATTATTCGCTGTAG
The DNA here is from genome assembly GCA_020440935.1 of Leptospiraceae bacterium. GTDB lineage: Bacteria > Spirochaetota > Leptospiria > Leptospirales > Leptonemataceae > UBA3465. Next base: position 1,347 of record JAGRNC010000796.1, read on the forward strand.
ATTAGGCAAGCAAAAACAACAATACCGGCCATCCAAACCCTGGGCCATTGCACCG
>JAGRNC010000797.1 GCA_020440935.1 Leptospiraceae bacterium
GTCTTACGGCTTTCGCGCTAATCTGGCTTTTGACTGTGGCGAATTGCTTTGGAGTATTTCTAAGCGGAATTCTACAGGATATATTTAGCGCGGTGAAGATTGGAGCTTTGCTTTTCATCGCAGTGGCCTGTTTTTCTGCGAATCCGGAACTTTCGAACTTTGGAGGCACAGTCCTATTAAGCGAAGAAATGAAGACGAAGATCCTGGGAAGCGCCAGCGCCTATGGGGATAGCTTCCTGGGAGGTCTGGCCGCACTGTTTGCCTCCCTTCGATACAGCTTCTTTGCCTATAGCGGCTGGGAAGGAGCAACCTACGTCGCTGAAGAAGTGCGCAATCCAGAAAAGAACCTTCCGCGCTCGCTATTTCTTGGCATTGGTACGGTCATGGTGCTGTATCTTCTAGTGAATACATCCTATTTATTGCAGCTTACCCCGCAACGCATGGTGGATCACAAAGCGGTGGCTGTGGAAGCTATGCTGGGTGCATTGGGCGTGATCGGCGCAAGCCTTGTAGCTGTGGCAGTGATGATTTCCACTTTTGGAAATGTATCGACGCAGGTTCTTGTAAAAAGCCGTACCTGGCATGCCATGGCCCGGGATGGCCTGTTCTTTTCTTTTCTCAAGCCGCTGAGTTCGAGATACCATAGCCCCAATCGATCGCTGCTTTTTCAGGCGCTCTGGGCCAGCTGTTTGCTTGCCCTGGCTGTTAGCTCGGAGCTATTTCGAGCGGATCCACAGAGCGATACTCTGTACGGAACAATCATCGATTTTTTTAGCTTCACCAGCGCTGCCTTTAACGTTATGACTTTCGGTTCGGTGTGGATTCTTCGAAAGAAGCTCCCCGATCTTCCGCGCCCATTTCGGGTACCGGTTCTTCCATTGATTCTGGGCCTGGTGCTTCTGGTGCAGGGCGCCTTTATGCTGTTCACTTTAATTCAGGCCCCCATACCGTCTTTGATTGGGGCTGCGCTAACTTGTAGTGGCCTGGGCTACTGGTATTGGTTTGTAGATGAAGAACGTCGAAAGCCCATGAGCCATAATCAGATTCTCTCGGAACTAGAAAAAAACGATTGAGTATTGCCGGTATTCTCGTCTAAATCCAAGAATGAAACTCCGGGCACGCTTTACTTACCTCCTGATTGTAGCAGCAGCTATGCTCCTTCTGGGCGCTCCGGTAGGCAGTGCGTATGCAGACGGTTGCTTTTTATGCAAGCCCGGCAGTTCGGAAGCATGCAAACACTATTGTCATTATCGCGGGGAAGACAACTGGGAGAATCGGCAGAAATGCCAGAATGCAGGATGCGATATTGGCGGAACGGCCAGTTGTCCATCGGCGGCGAATTATAAGGTCTGCTACGTTGAAAACGGACAGATTCTTGATTATCTGGCCTTTCGGTATGG
>JAGRNC010000079.1 GCA_020440935.1 Leptospiraceae bacterium
CCTATCCTGCCCTGGCGTTGACGGGAACCGATCCGGAATTGCGCATTGCAGCAAAGCAGTTTGGAGTGACTTTCTATCCGTCGCCCGAGAACCCGCGTATCATCCAGCATTCTCCGGTGCTGTTTCTCATCGATTCCAGCGGAAATATTCGGTATTTGTTCAAATTTGATCAAACTGCCGATGAACTGGTGGCCGTGGTTGAGGAGTTAATCGAAGATTCCTGATTTGGATGCGCCCGCTGATCCGCTGATGCTCCCGCTGCCCTTGCTGGCCTCCACGCCTCCGTCACTGAAACCCCGGAGCAATCACGAATAAACAGAACTCAGCCAGGAGTACCATCGAGTTCGCGCAGGTACAGATCGGCCACTTGATCCGCCGGGTTTTCGCGAAGCACCGCTTCCATCCGGTATCGGCATTTTTCGGTATCGCCATCGAGGGCCGCGCGAACGCCAGCCTCAAAATCGTTCTTCGTAGTCTGAAAGAGCTCCAGCACCCACTGAGCCTGGCCGTCCAGAACCTCGTACACCAGAAGCGAATGGTCTTTTCCTTTGACCTGCACTCGACCGAGCAGACGAATGCAAAATGCTTCCGGCTCACGCAAGGCCTCCCGAAACTCTTCACTTATCAAGATCGGGCTTCCATAATCCCGGGTTAGTCGTTCGATTCTAGAGGCAGTGTTCACAGCATCGGATATGACCGTGGATTCCATCCGATCCTCCGAACCAATGGTGCCAAGCATCAAGCGACCGCAATGAAGACCGATTCCAATGCGAATTGGATCAAAGCCCCTGCGCTGACGATATTGATTAAATTGCCGCACCTCGCGATGAATTTCAATGGCAGCCGAAAGCGCCGATTCCGGGGAGCCGGAAAAAAGGGCCATGACAGCATCGCCAATGTACTTATCGACGAAACCACCATGTCGTGCAATGCAGGGCACGACACGCTTTAGATATGAGTTTAAGAATTGAAAGTTCTCCTCTGGAGTCATCTTCTCGGAGAGGCTTGTAAAAGAGCGAATGTCGGTAAATAGGATGCTCATTTCGGTTTCGGTCTGATCGCCCAGCTGGACATCGCGAATATCTTCGCGTTCCAGATAGTTCAAGAAATCCGTAGGCACAAACCTGGCATACGCCTTATTCGTCTCCAGTAGCGTATCGCTGAGTAGCCGCGTCTGTCGGAAAGCTCGCGAGAAGATCCGGGCCAGTAGATAAGATTGACTTAACAGGAATAGAATTAGACCAAATCCGGCCAGATTACCAATGGTCGTAATGTACACTTCGCTGGCATAGAGCATATCGTGAATAGCAGCGCCCGCAAAGGCCAATCCGCCGAGTAAAGAAGCGAAGGCGCCAGGATCTTTACGAAGCAGTGCGCGAGTCCAGATTGTAAGCCCCAGAAGCAAACAGATGGCAAAATATACAAAATAGTACACCAGGGTTTGCGAATACACCGACAATGGGAAGAATAGGACAACAAGCGAAAAGATGGCAGCCACCGGCCAGATAAGCAACGGAAGAAAGCGACGCCAGGGTTCAGACAGAGCAAGCATCAGAAAACTTAAGAAAGCCGGAACAGCTAGATAGAAGGAAAGGTATTCCAGCTTTCGCACAAACTCAAAGGAAATGCCTGGATAAAAGAATTCGAGTAAATGCTCACCGGTAGAGGCTACGCGCACAGCAATGAGTAGACAGACCAGGGAAAATGCAAGGCTGGGCCGGTCTTCTTTCCGGCTAAGGAAGAGCGCAAAGTGGTACAGGCCAATCGCAACAATGGCCGCCAGGGTGAATGCATCGAAGATGAATCTTGAAAGCCACAATCGACGAATGCTAGTCTTTCTTCCCAGAAAGAATGGATTCCACATTCCGCCGCTGCGGTCGCTAAAATTGGATATATCGATCCGAAGCAATAGTTCCCCATCGGCGGTGGCCGACTCTGGAATATCCAGCGGATCGATATAGAATGCCGGGCGATGGGACCTGCTATCCGCCCCCACCTCTCCCGACCCGCCGATCCGCTCGCCATCAGCGAAAACGGACCAGGCAGTCCCCTGTCGCGAACTGTAAAGGGCCAGCGGACCCGATTCAGGAGGCAAGCGAAGATGGAGCGAATAGGTACCTTTACCGTACGCGCCATATTGTCCGTTTGGCCCGGACTGATTATTCCACGCGCCCGGGACTCCTATAGGAACAGAAGGCGATCCTTTCCAGGAAAAAGACCAGGTTCCATCCAGAATGATGGGAATTCCAAGATTGGCCCCACGCAGATCGCGCTCCACTCCCGCGGAGGGCGAATGCACCCCCGAGTCGCATTGCGGGAGCATTAGCAGCAGCCCGCAAAGTATTGGAAGGGAGTATCGAAGCACTATCTATCGACTATAAATGGGCCCGTAAACGGTGGTAATCGTTGGCGAAAAGATCAGCGGAATAATTGTAATTCCAAAGACACTATCGCAGAGGCTATTCTGGTCAACGTTGGACACTTCGTATTTTAGAGCTCCTGCTTTCCGCGCATCGCTAACAAAGTTCTGCATCGCACCGTCCACCGAAGCATCGCCTACCAGAGGGCGCCAGCCACAGAACAGGTGAATCGCATATGTGGTGCTTGCTTGATAAGCCAGCGGAGGGCCAGCAGGAGTGGTCATGCCTTTCGCTCTCCAGGAGCGTTCCACTGTAGCGCATTGAAGCATGCAGGCGGCCAGGGCCATAGTAATGAGGGTTTTCTTCATGAAGCAAATGGATCGCGCGCATCGGGTACGCCAAACAAAAAAAAGCCGGCTCCTTCGAACCGGCTTTTCTTCAACGTTTGGAATTGGATACTATTAGTCAGCTTTTCCAATTACGAAGGTCATATTCGTAGTTGCGCTACCGCCAATATTGAGCATGATCCCGTTTTTCGCACCATCTACCTGGTATTCGCCGGCCTGACCGGTTACCTGCTTGGTGAGGTCCAGGGCCATACGAACGCCGGAAGCGCCTACAGGATGCCCCGCTCCAATGAGTCCGCCGGACGGATTGATGGGCTTCTTGCCCGAATGGTCAATGTTTCCATCTTCAATCGCTTTGTATTCTTCGCCTGGTCCGGTGAGTCCGAATGCAGAAATAGCAGCGTACTCGCTGGAAGTGAAGCAGTCGTGAGTCTCGATAACGTCGATCTTGTTGATGTCCAGCCCGGCGCGATTGTAGGCTTCGGTAACCGCCTTTCGAGTCCAGGGAAGGAGGTAAGGATCTTCTTTCGACTCTTCCATCTTCTTGTCGAACAGAATGGGCGCCACTCGGTGGCCCCAGCCCTTAATCATTGCATAGTCTGCCAGCTTCTTGCCCTTTCTTGAGGCGAAGTCCTTTGCATAGGAAGGATTGGCAATCACCAGAAGCGCGGCGCCATCAGTAACCTGGGAGCAATCGGTAATGGCCAGTACGCCACCAACTTCTGCATTAAAATCGCCGCCACGCGTTTTCGCATGGTCGCCACTCATATACCAGCTTCGAGTCTGGGCTTTGGGGTTGCGCTTTGCGTTAGCGTAGTTGATCCGGGAAATCTCGCCCAGGTCATCCATGATTCGTGATTCGCCTACGGACTTACCGTAACGCTGCAGAATCTGATCGGCCAATCGACCAAAAAGCTTGGGGAATGGAAAAGCAATTCCTTTGGCTTCTTTTTCGTAGTAAGCTGCAGTGCCCAGAAAGTCCCCGCCCACGGAAGAGGATACAGTCTTCATGACTTCGATGCCGAGAACGACGGCAACGTCATAGTCGCCAGCGCGCAGTTTTGTATTGGCGGCGTCCAGGGCTACCGAACCGGAGGCGCAGGCGGCCTCGTAGCGGGCGCCGGGGACTCCATAAAAGGCGGGATGAACTTCTGTAAGGAAGGCTCCCATGTGGCCCTGGTTTGCGTATTGCTCAGCGTCGAAGTTTCCAACGAACACGCCAATACGGTTTTCCTGGTTTAATTTCTTGATTTCATCATAATCCATGCCTGCTGCGGCCAGGCCATCTTCCACAACTTCCCGCATCATGGACATGAAGGTTTTGCCTTCCTTGCTCCAATTCCGTGCAAAGTCGGTCTGCGCTCCACCAAGGATAACTGTTTGATCTGACATAAATGCTTCTCCTTTTTGTTCTTCCGGTCTGGCTGCACCCAACCGCTCCGAAAGCACGGCTTACACCGCGGAAATACAATTTTTTTATCTCCATACCTGAGGCAAGAGAAGTTTCAGCGGCACCATCCGGCTAGAATTGAGCCCCATTTTCGGTCCAGTACCCAATCGCTGCGCAACCGCGCACAGGATCGATCATCTCTGGCACCCACTTCTTCACAGATTCGCAATTTTCTGGGTTTGGGGCCAGCAATTTGTAGTCTGCCCCATTGGTAATATACAGGTATTGATTCTCGGGATGGGAGCCTGGCCTGCGGTCCAGCGGTATGGCCACTGGCACCTCCTTCCTTAGGTCCGGGATCCAGTCCTGGTCGCGGCTGCTCCCGGATTGGAACATAGCGCCAGTGGAGCCGGGGTAATGGCCTCGTTTACTTTGAAATGTGTCCAATCCCACTCGGATCTTTAGCAGGTCTTCCACGCGCAAGAAATCCTCGGAATTCTCCTGAGCGAGTTTTGTAAGGCGCGAGAATGTCTCAGGAGGTAAGACCGCCTGTAGCGGCGCCAGGTGCTTTCTATAGAAACGTTCCTGTGGCTGATTGCGATGGATTCGGTAGCCCGCATAGCCCGCCAACAGCGCTACCGCGAGGATGATGCCAACAATACGCTTGAGTCTCCGAGCATAGCGATCCTCGGATGTGAAATAGTCAGGGGCCAGGGCCTTCCAGCGTCGCTCCAGATGGTCCAGCCGCGCCGCAGACTCTCGAAGAGCACTTTGCAAGTTGGCCGATCGATCTGGATCGGATTCACGTGAGAATCCCTTGAGAGCATCCAGATGCTCGGGATTTGAGGGTCGCAGCCGGTTCATCAAGGATCCGAAAAAGGAAAGGCGACCGGATTTATTGGGGCTGGCCGAATGAGCCGATTCCAGCGATTCGAGCCGATCCTGCAGGTGCTCCAGGTCTTTTAGAAGGTACTCGGCCAATAAACGACTGTCCCGCAAAGCGGTGTCGCCCAGAAGCTCCACGGACTCCAATCGGGCCCGGCTATGAAATAGCAGCTCCTCCATCTCTTCGCGCGTCGCTCGACTTTGTAGCTCAGATTCATCGAGGAGCGGGTACCCGGGCAAATAGGAAAGAACGGATTTCATCGCCCCTATTTGTGGGTAGCGGATGCATATGTCATTTTAAATTTGGATTGAAAAATGAATGTAACATAAAGCGGTAGGATTCACTTATGCATGTGCGCAAGATTCTGATTCTGGCTATTTCCCTCTTTTTCTTAGGAACCGCCCTGGCCGATACCGTACCGACCAGGCCCAGGCTATTCGTGCATGTTACAGGCCTGCGCAACAGCGATGGATTTGCAGGGGCGCTGTTGTTTCGACCGGGCGCCGGATTCCCGGACCAGAAGGCACTGGCCTTTCGAATGGCCGGAAGCCGCATAGATGCAAACCAGGCCCTAATTGTGTTTGCAGACGTTCCGTCCGGCGACTATGCACTGTCCGTCCTGCACGATGAAAATGAAAACCGGAAGATGGATAAGAACCTGATCTCCATGCCAAAGGAAGGGTTTGGGTTCTCCAACAACCCGCAAACTGGATTGCGGGTGCCCGATTTTGAAGAATCTCGCTTCTCTTTTCCCGGCGATACAGATAAGCACATCTACATCAGAATTCGCTACTTATAGAGTTCGCTGGATCTATTTCTCCGCCCCGTTCGATGCGTAATCGCAGGATCATCGCGAGCTGTCTTTGAAGGTGCACATTTCTTTGCCGCGCCCCATCGATGGTGCATTCGACGCTGCATTCCGACGTTAGCGACCGCGTCGTCCATCTATGCAGCCATTCTCCCTTCCTTAAAAAAACCCTTGCTTAGATTCCACTTCATGGCCCAATGAAGCGCAAAAAATAGACGGGTTGCCCAAACATTAAACAGCATACCCGAATAAGGAAGGTTCGATGAATAAAAGTAAAAGTCTTTTGTGGCCGCTGGCGATCGCCCTGCTTCTTTGCGGAACAACCGTTCGGGCAGAGGATCCCTACGGAGCGATCGAAGCGGGCGCCGATGTAGTTTCCAATTATGTTTGGCGTGGTCAGGACGTAATGAGTCTGTATGCGCGGCAGAATGGCGAACAATATGGCCCCAATACCGGCGCCTGGACTCTGCAGCCCAGTATCACGTGGATCACTCCGGTAGAAGGTCTCTGGGTGAATGTTTGGGGCAGCTTTGCCCTGGAAGGACGGGACGATGTGGATTCGGACCATCGCATACAAACCAGCCCGGGCGGCGCATTTGTGGGAAATACCAGCTGGTTTGACCCGAATCTGGCCACAAACATTGCCAGCGCCGGGCCCAATGCAAACACTGCATCGATATCCTCCTTTTCGGCGCTGCCCGGACTGTATAAAGAAAACAATGGTACGCGCCGGGTGGACGAAGTGGACGTTACCATCGGCTACGAAAACACTACGAGTATTGGAACCATTGGATTTGGACTAATTCATTACGCATACTCCACACCGCTGGCAAAGTCGGGCTATGGCAACCTGAACGGATACCTGGGTAATGAAGCCTATGTTACGTACTCGCCGCCGATTCTGGATCAGCTTACATTCAGCTATTATTCGGAGCTCACAAACATCTGGCAGTATATGCAGATTTCCTACGCCGATAGCTACCCTATCAATGATAGCATCAGCATTGATTATGGCCTGGCCGGGGCCTACGCTGTCTATAGCCAGGTGCAGGGCGCCAATGACGTTACCGCAAATCTGGGCCTCGCTTTTGCCACCGGTGAAAACGGTAGTTTTACCATTTCCTATAACATTGCCTATCGTCCGGAACTCAAAATGTACGAGTGGTTGTACGATGGAGATTCCTATACCACGCTGCCTATCGAATACGACGGACAGAGCTCGGCCTATGATGGTAAAATCACCGACCCTTCCCGGTCCCAGGGAGTGCTAAACGATTACATCAACAGTCAGATCACGTCCACCGTTCAAGCGCAGACAGGGAATACCAACTACAGCTATACGCCCCGGCAGAAGATCCCGCGATACGTTCACTGGGTGCAGTTTGGCTATACGTATCTGTTCGAATAGCAGAAGTACCGCCCCCGGAATGCAGGCAGCGAACAAAATGTCAGGTTTCGCTGCCTGCTGGCCTGCGGCGGCGAGACTTTCGCACGATATTGAGTATTACAATGCCAAGCCCGCCAAGAAGCAAGGCCAGACCCGCCCCCTCGTACAGCTGATGTAACTCACCGCCATTTCGCAATGGCTCGGTAATGATCGGAGAAAAGAACTGACCCAGGAAAATGGCGGCTCCCAGGGCTCCCAGTACCCGACCTCGGAATGCTTCCGGAGTAACCGCCGCTGTCCAGAGATTCAAATTGGGCATTAGCATCCCAAATCCCAGGCCGCAAATGGCCAGGCCAATCCAGACCTGGATCATATGCGATGCGCTTCCAAAGACCACATATCCCACTCCCATGAAGAAGCAAATGAGTACGCATATCATTAGATGCGAAAAGCGGCGACGTACAAATCCAAAATTTAAACTGCAAATCGAAGAAACCAGCGTTGCCAGCGCAATGGACATTCCGCTAATCGCGCCTTTCGCTCCAAATTTGCTCTCCAGAAAGAAGGGAAGTTGCACCGGAATCAGATAGAATGCAACCATTCCAGCGAATGCGAACAGTAGTAGAAATACGATGACTGGAAGATGGAGCTTCTCGGGATCATCGGGAAGCGCTCGGCTGTATCCGTGGCTTCTTTCCGGTTCGTAGATACTAAAGAATACAGCGGGCGCCATAATGAATGCCGAAGAATAGACCAGAAAGGGACCTCTCCAGCTCCATTCCGATAATAGCCCTCCGGCCACAAGAAATAGAACACCGCCAAATCCCATGAAAGCGGCCTGGAATCCCATGAAACGAGCCCTGGCGGGCCCCTGAAAATAGTCGGAAATCAAGGCCGTCGCTGATGTAATGACCCCGGCCACACTCATACCCAGAAAGGCGCGACTCACCAGGAGCAAGGGCAATGAATCCAGAAAAAAGCCCGACGTTCCACTGATTCCGTACAGAATGGTGGCGATAAATAGAAGCCTTCGCCGGCCGAATCGGTCGGCTACCCATCCTGCAATGGGCGCAAACAAGGCAATAAAGAGAGCCGGCAAGGTCAGTACCAGGCGAACCAATAAGGCGCTCTCTTCCACATCGGAAAAGTGCCCCTGCATGGCAGGAAGCGAAGGCGAAATCGTGGCGCCAGCCATCACCGTTAAGGAACTGGTGGAAAGTAAAGAAAACTGCAGAAGCCTGCCGTGGCTGTTGCCCGACGCCGATTGCGATCTCGGTGTTCTTTCGTTGTCCGGTTCGGCTTCATACCGGTCGGAAGTATTTGATGTCATAAAGGGTCCCTGTTCGTTCTTCCGGATCCTTCCAGACTGCTTCCACTCGCAAGCCTACAGAAATGTCCTCCTCTTCGATTTCTTCGATGAGATGGTACAAATGCGTATGGGATCCATCGAGCTTGATGTACCCATAGCTGTAGGGCGGCTTCTTCGGCTGCCCCGGAAATTCCAGATGCACCGTGGTGAAGCTTTCCAGAATACCCCGGCGGGGCAATTCTATGTACTCGGTGCATTCGACAAAGCATAATCCGCAATAGATTTTGGGCGGCACTTGAACTCTTGAACAGGAAGGGCAAACGCTACCATAGATTTTTTCTTCGTATTTTAGACCTGTATAGAATTTGGACAGAGCTTTCCCGTATACCCAGTGGTAGGGGATGTTCACCCGGCCGTCCACTTTGTTGATTAGCTTCAGGTTTCCGGCGTATTCTTCGATGATTTTGTTCTTCTGAATTTTACCTGTAGCCGTCCGCGGCAGATCGTTTACCAGCTCAATGATTCGCGGCCGTTTGAAGTCTGCCATCTTCTGCCGCAAATAGCTTTTGATTTCTTTTTCGCCGGTGGAGGCCGCCGGCTTTACGATGATAAAGGCCGCCACTTCTTCGCCGTATTTTTTATCCGGAATTCCGACAACAGCGCAATCCTGGATGTCTTCGTGCTCGTGGAGCACTTCTTCGATTTCCTTGGGATAGATGTTTTCGCCACCTCGGATGATCATCTCCTTCTTACGGCCAACGATAAAATAATAGCCATCTTGATCGCGGTATCCCTGATCGCCGGTATGTAGCCATCCATCGCGAATGCTTTCTTCGGTGGCGGATGGATTGTTCCAGTATCCCTGCATCACGTTGGGCCCCTTGATGCAGATTTCCCCGATCTCACCATCGCCCAGCAATTTACCGTCCTCGTCCTGGATTGACATTTCCTGGCCATCGATGGGAATGCCAATAG
>JAGRNC010000007.1 GCA_020440935.1 Leptospiraceae bacterium
TACGTGGCTGTACACATTCCCTTCCGGTAGCGCCGGACAGTTGAAGTATTCAGTTAAATCTGTAATCGTATGCAATGCCTCGATACCCCCGGCAACGCCCAGTCGGCCGTCGAATCGACCGGCATTGTTGACTGAATCAATGTGCGATCCGTGCTGAATAGATTGCTGCAATAGGGAAAAATCCCCCTGGCGCAGGCGATCCCTGTCTTCCGCTTTAATAAGTAATCCGTGCAGATTGCCCACAGAATCAACGCAGACCGCAAGTCGTGCAGCATTCATCTGTCGAATGGTCTCCTGGCTTGCTTTGAAGAACCGATCATTAAGAGCCCGTGCATCGATTCTGCCCTCTTCGTCCAGCGAACACTCGGCCAGCCAGTCCACACGTCGGCGAAGTCGCACGCCCAATCCGCGAAAGCGGTGCACGGTCTGCGCATCTTCCAGTAACCGTAGCACACTTTTGCTTTCTTTGATTTCTCCGGCCAACTCCATAAGAGCATTAAAATAGACTACAGTCATGGTAACATCCGATAGCGGAGCGAGAGCTCGGGCCGACCATCGCGCATCGTCTGCGGCAATGGAAAGTATTTGTGCATCATCCACCTGGTCTCGCAGGCGCCCCCGTACAGCGGGAGCATCTCCCCTTTTTTCCTGTCGCGCCTCAATGAGCTGTTTTCGCAGGATTCGCAGGGATTCGCCTTTTCCCGTATGATTGTACTGGGCCTGATCCTGATCTCGATCCCATCCCTGCAAATTGTTCGCATAACTCCAGGTTTCCGGGTCGCCCAGACTTCCGGGCTCCGCCCCGGTGAATTCGCGAATGAGCCATGCATGATCTTCGTAGGATAGTTGCTCCAGGTCGTCCGAGCTCAGAGCTTTTTTAGAAAGGATAGAATTGATTTTTTTATTCTGTTCGCTCGTAATGGATGGGGGGTCGAGCAGGAAACGGCCCAGCAATGGCGCCTGTAACAACAAGCATTCCGGGCTGTGCAAAAGGGTGCGTACTTCTTCCGGAGGAAACAAACGCTGCCGGTGTAGACTGGGGTCGATCACCATGCGAATCGCACGATTTTTGTCCGGATCCCAGAACCAGAGAATAGGATATATATGGCTTCGCGCCTGGGCAAATTGCACCATTGGGTCGTGGCGCAGGATATAGGGTCCCGTTCGAATGAAGCCGTCCTTTTCTTCTACATCTGCCGCACTTTCTTTTAGCATTCGCCGTAGCCGCTCATCCTTTAGATCGCACAGACTATTCAAAGGATTCTCGGCCACGAGAGCTTGGGGTCGGTTCCTGTAATCGGTTTCGATAAGCGCGGTGGGAGAGAGATCGGGCTCAAGCGCCATTCCCCGGGCCAGACCGTAGGCTGGTATGCGTAATTTGAGCAGATAATCCAGGATCAAACTGGCCTTTTTCCCGCATCCATGCTCGGTGACCGAATACGGTAGCTCCAGGTAGGCCAGAATCAGCTGTAGAATTCCGTCCGCTTCGGAGAGGAGCGGGAATCCCGTGGTCCGATCCCGTTCGATCTCGTTTGGGAGGGTTTCTTTCTCGGATCCATAGGCAAGCATGAGTACAGTATAGAGATGCCCCGGATCAAATTCCCAGGAGTTTTTTACACCCAGGGGAAGGGACCGGGTCGCCCTGCGCGCACCATAGCGAAAAGGACGGACGATGCCCGGATGGTGCTCGTACGATGGAATACGCTCGGGCCGGGAAAGCGTGATTTGGCTTGTCCGTTTACAAAACCATCGACAAAAGATGAAAAACGGTTGCCTGCAGAACGGATTAGAATTATTCTAAATCTATAATTGCTCTACCTCGTATATTTCAAACGAATGAGAGCCAGGGAGAACAAAATGAACGTTGCATCTATGAATACCGGGATTCCGGAGTCGGATCGAGCGCAAATTGTAGAAGGACTAAAACGAGTCCTGGCCGACACCTACACTCTGTATTTGAAGACCCACAATTACCACTGGAACGTCACCGGACCGATGTTTGACACATTGCACCGGATGTTTATGGAACAGTACAACGAGCTCTGGACCTCGGTGGATGAAATCGCCGAGAGAATTCGAGCGCTGGGACACTATGCTCCGGGTTCTTATAAAGCCTTCGCCGACCTTACAAGCATCGCCGAAGACAAAGAAGTTCCGCCGGCTAAAGAGATGATCGCAAATCTCGTGGAGGCCCAAGAAGCAACGATTCGCACGCTACGCGAAGTGTTTCCCGCCGCTGAATCAGGAAATGACGAAGCTACAGTCGATCTATTAACGCAGCGCCTGCACGTGCATGAGAAAACAGCCTGGATGCTTCGCAGCCTTCTGGCTTGATGAGCCCGGGATCTACAAAAAGAATCGGATCGCTGCATGGAGGGTGCCCCTTCGTGCAGCGACTAGCCAGCCACCGGCGCGGCATCGGCCGAAGCATCCATTTTATCTGCGTCTTCCAGGGCTTGGAGCAAAATGGACCGCCATGGTCCCGCCGCCTTTAGTCGGCTAAAGTTTCCAAAGTAGCCGCCCAGGGTTCGATGAATAAAGATGATATCTCTGGGAAATTGGATTCCCATGGAATCGAACCATTGTTTTCGCCCCAGATCCATAATGGCATCGTATAGGTCTCGATTCTCTCCGAATCTATATCCATCAGAACCAAATACCTGCCGCACCATATCCGCATGCGGCTTCAAGAGGCTGATTTCGATGGGCTTTCCGCCTGTCCTATGTATACCGACCTCTGCTAAAATCTCAGGTACATTTTCGTCGCGGTCCTCGAGGACGGCACGCACCAGCTTTCCATAACCTCGCGAAAGCTTCCAGGGAACGAGCTTCATGCATCCAAAATCGTAGATCGTAAGCGAGCCATCCAGATTGAATGCAAAGTTGGCTGCATTGGGATCTGCATGTAGAAAGCGATGGGAGAATACTCCCTGGGCAAAAGTGGCCGCCAGGCGTTGAGCCCATTGATCGCGCAGGGACTGGTCGATTTCTGGCGAAAGAGCCTCGTCAAAACCAAGGCCGGTGGCAAGCTCCATGGTAAGAACTCTAGCGCTGGATAGTTCTGGCACTGCGGCCGGCGCTTTGCGGGTGGAATCGCCCTCGAGCAGCCCCTGCATCTTCTGCAAGTTTTCCAACTCCTGGACGTAATCCAGCTCAAGAATCATTACTTCTTCCAGTTCATCGAATATGGGCCCTGCGGATCCACCGGTGACGAAGTTGACCATGGGCCCGGCCATCCAGCGAAGCTGCTTCATGTCCTGCTTCACCGCTTTATCCACTCCGGGATATTGCACTTTGAGCACGACTTCGCGCCCATCTTTGAGCCGACCGCGGTGAACCTGGCCAATGCTGGCCGAGGCAAAGGGCTGCTCATCGAGAGACTCCAGAAACTGATCCAATCGGCTTCCCAGGTCTTCCTGCAGTACTTCGTGGATGACGGAAAAGGATACCGGCGGGGCTGCTTTTTGAAGCTGGGATAGAATGCGAGCGGCTTCCGGAGGCAAGATATGTTCGTGGAGGCTGAGCATCTGACCCAGCTTCATGGCCGCTCCTTTCATGGAGCCCAGGCGATCCACCAATCTTTGTGCCTCATGGATCCACATCTGCTCCAGAAAGCCAGCGCGCTTCTCATCATTCTGAAAGGGCTTTCGAACAAAGGCTCCCAGAAGAGAGGCTCCCAGGCCGCCTACGAGGCTGCCCAGCGAGCGAGTTCGTCCGAATCCTGAAACGGGCCCCGACTCCGACCTGGCCCCCGAGTCAGAACCGGTGGTTGCGGGATTTTCTTCTTTGTTCTGGGAGGAAGACACAGCGCTAATCCAGAAAAACGACGGAGCAATGAACTGTCGCTTCCGATTTCCCGTCGGAAATGTCACAGTGGAACCATATCATGGAATTATGAAATCTGAGATCTTCGAGCTTCGCCTGGAAAAATCACAACTTCCGGTAACTCTGTCCGTGGTGCGGCTGGATATGCACTCCATACTACTGGAATTGCTAGATCGGATTCCCCGTTCCTACGTTGCGCAATGCGTTCGGGCCACATTTACTGAAGGCCCGGGCCTCCGGAACGAAGAAGAGCTAGAAGACCGCATTTTAATGGTGGAAGGGGATCTGGCAGGGCTGGCCTTGCGTAGCCGCTTTGGCGGGGATGGCCCCCGCTCGCTCAGCGATTTTGTGAAAGAATTGGCACGCGAATCCCAGGTCTTCTACCAGACCGTGGAAGGTCAGATTCGGTTGGATCGGATCAAAGCAGAAGTCCTGCGCCTGAACGAGCCCGATTAGAAATGTTTGCTAGATAGATTCGGAGCCACGCTCTGGTTCTAGGCAGGAAAATCCTCATATCGGTATCCCAGTAAATACAGGATAGAATCCAGACCTGTGTTTGAAATCGCCTGGTCTGCTTCTTTTCGCACCAGGGGCTTCGCGCGAAATGCAATTCCCAATCCTGCCATTCCGAGCATCGGCAAATCGTTTGCCCCATCGCCCACGGCAATGACCTGCTCTTTGCGCACTCCCTCTTTTTCGGCGATTTCGCCCAGCAGGGCCGCCTTTCGCTGCCCGTTAACAATTGGTTCGCGTACTTCGCCGGTCACATGTCCGTCCGCCATCACCAGTTCGTTGGCAAACATATAATCCATACCCAGTCGCTTCCGAAGCTGCTCGGCAAAGAAAGTAAATCCGCCCGAGAGAATCACCGTTTTGTAGCCCATGGATTTGAGTACTTTAATTAGATGCGGAGCGCCCTCGGTCACCGGCAGATTTTCGTAGATTCCTTGCAAAAACTCGGCAGAAAGGCCCTTCAACAGGCCCACCCTTCGGCGAAAGCTTTCATTGAAGTCGATCTCGCCACGCATGGCGCTTTCGGTAATCTTTGATACTTCATCGCCCACTCCCGCTTTCCGCGCAAGCTCATCGATTACTTCTGCCTGAATCAGCGTGGAGTCCATATCGAATGCGATCAATCGCCGGTTTCGGCGAAATAGATCGTCTTTTTGAAAAGCAATATCCACTCCCATTTCCGACGTCGCCGAAAGCAGAGTTTCCTTAAGCGCCGAAAAATCTACATCGCGGCCGCCAACCTGGAATTCAAGGCAAACCGGCGGCCGTCGATGATTCCCTTCGATGGGTTTCTCTCCCTCCACGTTCCGATCCAGGTCGGCCAGATCAGAGCCCGGGATACGACGGGAAAGACGACGAATGCTGTGGATATTCAATCCCTGTTCGGCGATAATGCGAGTGGCATGATGGACATGGCTGGCGCGCAAGTCTCTTGATAGCAGAGTAACAATGTAGCGCGGCTGTCCGCCATGACCAACCCAGCGATCGTAGGATGCCTGATCGATGGGCGTGAAATGGATGGGAATGCCAAAGTGATGGGCCCTGAAAAGAAGATCCTTAACCACCGGGGCGCCGCTCTGTCTGGGCGGAATCCGAATTAGAATACCCAGAGACAGACTTTCATGGATTACCGACTGGCCCATATCCAGAATCTGGACGTTATATTGCGCCAGAACCTCCGTAATAGAACGACTGATTCCCGGTCGATCCACTCCGGAAATATTGATCAGCAGCAGGCTGGAATCGGAGGTTTCGGCCAGGATCGGATGATCGGGATCGGTCAATGCCATCGATTACAGCTCTTCTATCCGACTGCACGGGGCAAGCCTTATTATGTCGGGAT
Organism: Leptospiraceae bacterium; assembly: GCA_020440935.1. Taxonomy (GTDB): domain Bacteria; phylum Spirochaetota; class Leptospiria; order Leptospirales; family Leptonemataceae; genus UBA3465. The sequence goes on from JAGRNC010000007.1 coordinate 5,681, forward strand.
CGCTTGCCGCTCCGACGGCGCCGATGGGTCGCTAGTGCGGCTATTTGCGGCTATTACGGAACGGTTTTTCGGTTTACACCAGGCCTTCCTGCAGGTCTGTGGACTCTGGCAGGCTCTGCTGGTCGGAGCTGTAATACCTGGCCCATTGGGCGAATTTAAAGGCTGCCTCCGAACAATGCATTCATAGCATGAGGTTCGGAAATCTGAGGAAAATGGCTACAATTCGAAAACCAAAGCATAAGATATGCCGTACAGTCGGCTACTGCCTGTACAACCACCCTAAATGCCCGTCAATCAAGCGACCGTACGCACCAGGACACAGACCTGGGTCGCGTAGAAGAAAGCGCTCCCCGTATGGCGAGCAGCTATTGGAAAAACAAAAGCTGCGTCTTACCTATGGAATGATGGAAAAGCAATTCTATAAAACGTTCGAGCGTAGTTCCCGGCTTCAGGGTAACAAAGCGGATAACTTCCTGTACATGCTGGAAGGCCGTTTGATGACTCTGGTGTACCGACTGGGACTGGCCCGCAGTATCTTTGACGCGCGACAGCTCATTAACCACGGACACGTAATGGTTGATGGCCAGAGCGTGGACATTCCCAGTTTTCCAGTAAAAGTGGGCCAGGTAATTGGTTTGCACCCCGCTTCCAAAGAGCTGGATCGAGTGAAGTTCGCACTGGAAGCTCGCCCGGCTAGCGGCAACCCCACTCCTTACCTGGAGCTTCAAGAAGACGGAGTATCCGGAAAATTCATGGGAATTACAAATCCAGAAGACGTTCCCGTAACCCGAATCAATATTCAGAAAATCATCGAATTCTATTCTAAATAATAGGATCTTCGAATACCAATCGAACGATTGCGAAAAGGCGGCCCAGTGGGTCGCCTTTTTCGTTTTTGCCCACCATATCCAATCGAGTTGCCCAACGTTCCAGTCTTCCCGGATTCCGGTAAACCTTGACATCCCACAGCCGCGGCCCTTTAGTTTGCCATGCTTCCTCCTACCCTTTTTGCCATTGCCAGTGTTGAGCCAGAGAATCCGAAGAATCTCCGGTACCGTCGCCGCATTCGAGGTGCAGCACAACCGCAAGCTACATGGGCGATCTGCCTGCTGCTTCTGGTTGCTATCCTCTTTGTTTCCTGCAAACAGAGTTCCACGGTCCAGGATAATGGCAAAAACACCAATGCTACACAGACAGAGGAAAGCAACCTTGTCATGGACCCCAATGCTAACCCACCAGGAGAACATCGCGATTGGAAAGTAAGTCTAAGAGGATGGGGCAAACTAAAAATCGGCATGTCGCTCCAGGAGACCAAACGATTACTTCCCTTTGGGCTGGACTCCATAAACGATATTGAACCGGGTCAGGAATGTTCGGTACTGGTCCCTGCAGATGCTCCCAGCTCCTATGCCTTTATGTTTACTGGTAATGGCGATTCGGCGACGCTTGTGCGAATCTACATCGACGTTCCATCTGTGCACACTCTGTCGGGCATCTCGGTGGGATCAAAGGAATCGGATGTGCAAAAGGCGTACGGTTCCAAGTTAAAGACCGAACCGCATAAGTACGTAGAAGGGTGGAAGGATCTGATTTATGTGCCGGTGGATGAAGCAGACAAGAATCTAAGATTGGTTTTTACCACCGACGGCAAAGTAGTACAACAAATGAGCGTCGGCAGACTTCCGGAAATACTGTACTCGGAAGCCTGCAATTAAGCATGCGAAATAGATCGGCCTGTGGTCCCGGCTATCCTAGGTCGCCGGATCGGAAGTCTGGCTCTTCTTTCGAACGATGAATAGCGCCGCCATCAGAGTAATGGCGAAGAACTCGTAAGCGATCCAGATTAGGAAGTGTACTGGCAAGGCAAAGGGGCTTATGCTGTTTCGAGCTGCAAATTCCCACATTGTACATTCATAGGGGGGTATATCCATGATCCCTGGACAAATTCCGTTGTAGTCATTCCAGACAATGATGGCCACCAGCCCGCCACTAATCAGTAGCGGCGGTATCACAAGAATTACCAGCATCAACATTAACCCGGCTATCCAGGATCTTTTCTGTGCCATGAACATCAGTAAGCCTGCGTAAGAATTAACTCAAGAGATTTTAGCGCCCGTCTTAGATTGGCCGCCGACAATTTTCAGGAAATCCAGGGCGAGGGATGAGCGAAAGGGAAAGATTGCCAGTATGGACAAATGCAGTAGTATAGGTCATGGACCATTCGGACTTCAAGGGAAGCGATTTTGGAGAGTTTGTCTGGGGTGCGGCTACAGCAGCTTACCAGATTGAGGGCGGATTTGATGCCGACGGCAAAGGGCCTTCCATCTGGGACGATTTTGCTCATCGAGGAAAAATTCGACACAAACAAACCGGCAACGTTGCATGCGACCACTACCATCGGATGCCTCAGGACGTAGCACTGATGAAGCAAATGGGCCTCAAAGCCTATCGATTTTCCATAAGCTGGCCCAGGGTTCTACCCACCGGAAGCCTGGATGGAGGGATTAATCGGCCGGGATTGGATTTCTATGACCGCCTTGTGGATGAACTTCTGGAAGCCGGCATTGAACCATTCGCCACGCTGTACCACTGGGACTTGCCGCTGGCGCTTTCGCAAAAAGGGGGCTGGCTTAATCGCGATATTGCCGATGAATTTGCCGGTTATGCGCGATTGATGACCGATTCGCTGGGAGATCGGGTCAAACGCTGGATCATTCTGAATGAACCTTTCGTTTTTCTTCTGCTCGGCTACGGTATCGGATATTTTCCCCCGCAGAAACGCGGGCCTTCAAAGTTTGCTCGCGCATCGCACTATGCAATGCTTGCTCAGGGCAAGGCGGCGCGGGCTATGGCAGCCTCCCGCAATGACCTGGAAATTGGAACGACGGTATCCACACTGGCAGGCGAGGCCGCTTCGCAGGCGCCCCGACATCTGCGCGCTCTGGCCCGCCACGATGCATTTTTTAACCGATTGTACGTAGATCCTATTGTGGGACGCGGATACCCCACCGATGATTTGCCATTTCTGCGAAGAATCGAAAAATACATCCATCCCGATGACATGGACCTGGTGCAATATCCCTTCGATTTTCTGGGAATAAATCACTACTCCAGAAAAACGGTGCGATCGGCCTGGTGGATGCCCTATCTAAAATTCTGGGAGCATAAGCCACTGAAAGATGTAGAGCTAACCAGCATGGGCTGGGAAGTACATCCTGCAGGGATTTACGAGATACTCAAGAAGTTTGGCGATTATCCAGAGATTCCGGCGCTCTATATCACAGAAAACGGCGCAGCCTACACCGATAAAATTTCATCGGACGGTTCGATTCATGATGAACGAAGGCTTCGCTACATCCGCGAATACTTGCAGCAATGCCTGCGGGCCAAAAACGAGGGTGTAAACTTAAAGGGATACTTTGTCTGGAGTCTTCTGGATAACCTGGAGTGGAAGGAAGGCTACGATAAAACGTTTGGCGTTGTCCATGTGGATTTCGAATCGCAAAAGCGAACGGTGAAAGATAGCGGTCTGTGGTACAGCGAATTTATAGGATCCTGAAACTCTGCGCCGAACGAGCGAGACGAAAGTACAGACTCACTACTTCCCTTTGCTTTTGCCGCTTTTCTTTTCGTTCCCTTTGGCCGCCTTTGCCATTTTCTCCTGGTGAGACTTTTCGCTTTGATCGGGTGATTTTGTAATGGCGTCCACCAGAGTTTCCAATCCTGCCTTCCAGCGTTCTAATAGATCGTTTTTCTCTTTGGATGGTTTCCCACTGGCGCCGTCGGTGTCGTCCTTGGGCGATGTTAATCGGTTATAGGCTTTCTCCATCTGGATGATCTTCTTTTCCAGATCATCCAACCATTTGGTATTGGCCTCGCCCTTCTTGCTGAAATCCCCAAATTCGTATTCTACGATGTCCTCTTTTACATTTCCCTTGAACAGCAGATGCATCTCTACTCTAAAATACTTCTGGATTAGCGAGAATCGACCTTCCTTTTCCAACCTACGAACGCTCACGTTCAGATGGGTCGATTCCAGTACTCGAAGAGGACGAAACTTGGAAGCGCGCTGTACAAGATCATGATCCTCGGCAAGCTTCAGCGATTCGTCAAAGCCCCCCACTCGATTGAACAACCGTCGCGTAATAAATATGCAGAATCCGGCCGCCCGTGGATTTAGATCCTGATTCATCTTTACCGAAAGATTGGCGAAGCGAAACATGATGTCATCGAGCTTTAGATTAGAACTGGGATGAAATTCGCATGTGGCCAGATCAAGAAATCGATGGTCCAATTCTTTTAGCGCCTTTTCGAGAAAGTCGGTAGGGAGCGATACGTCAGCATCGAAAAAGAAAAGGAATTCACCGTTTGCCACTTCGGCTCCACGATTGCGACCCGGTCCAGGCATGCCGCCCGGCACCACGCGGGCTCCGTATTTCTTGGCCAGCTTGACGGTATTATCTTTCGATCCGGCGTCAGCAACAATGACCTCAAAATCCTGGAAGCTTTGCTTTTTCAAAGACTCCAGAAGGATCGGCAGATCTTCTTCTTCGTTTAGAGTGGGAACGACTACGCTGACTCGCATAGTCCGAGCCTGAAGCTCGGCCAGGATGATGGCAAACAAATTCCCAAAAAAGGGGCGGGCACACTTATCCCCGGAACCGCGGTAGGCGGCTCCAGGGTAAGGGTCAGGCTTGTTCGTTCAGCAGCAAACCAGACATCTCTTCCATATGAGATGCAAATTCCAGAAGTTTGGAGGATGGTATTTCCTGCAGCACTTCTCCGGTTAGAAAATTGTACAGCTTCACTTGAATTGTACCTGTTTCATCGTGAATGGAATATTGAAACCGGGTATTGGACTTCCGGTCGCTTGCAAACATATCGAGAGCATCCAGGGCACGCTGCACTTTCTTTCGATTCTCGGGAGTGTCCGAAACATCCCGATGGTCTCCGGATTGCAGACTGGCGATTAGATTCTCTCGCGAAGAGCTAACCTTTTCCTGGTCTCTGGTGGTCGAATTGGCCGCCTGAACTCTGTTGTTCAACTGGACTGCTTCCATGGCATTACCTCAATATTAGGATTCGGCAAAGGGCTGAAGCAACTTAACGGTTGGAAGGCAAATAAGAGCGCTTTCCAGGCTCGATTTTGGACCAATCAGGACGGCATTTTCTGTCTTTCTGGCAGCCAATAGCCGCTGCTTCGGGACTCTTAAAATGGGAAACCGGGATTCACCCGAAAAGGACAGAGGACTTCTGAGCTGGTCCGGCCGAAACGGGGCCTTAAACCCGGCTCGCTTGCTGACATTTCGATGGGGTCATTTTCCGCCGCCGATTAAGAATTTCCGTGATTGGTATGATTCGATGCGCTACTTCTTGAGCGCATTCTTCATGCGCACAAGCTTACCGCGCAAGCGCATGATGGCTTTTGTGTGAAGCTGCGAAATGCGCGATTCGGTAACTTCCAGAACTTCGCCAATTTCTTTGAGGGTTAGATCTTCGTAGTAATAGAGTACAATTACTTTCTTCTCTTTGTCTGGAAGGGTTTTGATCGCTTCGACGATTACGGACTTGATCTCTTCTTTCTCAATTAGCGAGTCTGGATTTAGATTCTGCGGACTTTCCAGAGTCTCCATAAAGGAGACTTCGTCGTTGTCATCTCCCATGTACCAGATATCGTTGAGGGAAATGATGGATGTACCCGAGATCTTTGTAAGTAGACTTTGCAGCTCGTCTACAGAAATGCCCATCTCTTTGGCAATATCCTCGTCTTCGACAGTATGCCCCAGCTTGTTTTCCAGCATGGAAATGATTTCTTCCACCTGACGGGCTTTCTGGCGAATACTCCGGGGAATCCAGTCGATGCTTCGAAGTTCATCGAAGATAGCGCCACGAATTCGGGTCATGGCGTAGGTCTTGAATTTAATATCTCGGTTTGGATCGAATTTTTCGATGGCGTCCAGTAGTCCGAATGATCCATAGCTTACCAGGTCATCGAACTCTACGTTTTGCGGCATTCCGATGGCCACTTTTCCGGCCACATACTTTACCAGCGGTGCATATTTCTCGGCAAAGAAATCGCGCAGCTCGGGCGTCCCTTCCTTGCGATAACGCTGCCAGAGGGCCTGCTCATCTTCGTCTTTATATTTTTCGTAGATTTTTGACATTCGACAGGCTATTCATCCCGGGACAACATGGTGCGGATGGCGGAGGCCATGAGGCGCGGGTTGTTTTTGACTTTGACTTTGTCTACCAGGATATGATCCCCGAATTCTTTCCTCTCTGGCTCCATTCCCTCTGCGAAAGCGGACTCTGCAGCGCCTTCTTCCGGTAGTGGGATATCCCCTCCTTCCGCGTCCAGGGAATCCAGACCACCGAGGTCGTCTTCCGCCAGTTCAGACGCATCTCCGGCGCCGCTCAGAAGGTCAAGAAACTCGGGTACTCGATTCTTCAGTACCTGATAGACCCCCACTCCCAGCGCTGCAGAGAGAACTGTGCAGATCAAAGCAGTAATCACTACATGCGTCAAGCTGTTTCCGGACATAAGCCCGAAAGCGATGGAAATGGCCAGGCCCAGGATGGAAAATATGGCTATAAATTTTATCTGTAGGGACATGCCAGATGCCCGGGATCAGTCGTTTCCGATCCCCACCATCTGGAAGATTTTGGAGAAGAATCCGGAAATGCCTTCGCCCTCTACATCAAGATCGCGATTTAAGAGCCGAGCGGCAACGTGCTGCATGCAGGCCGAGCTCTTTGCACCGGGGTATAGAACCACGTGCGGTCGCTGGCTACGGATGCTTTTTTGCACCAAATTCTCTTCGAAAATGAAGCCCAGGTTCTGGACCTGAGTCTTTAGAAATTGTGAGGAAATGCTGATCAGTCGGTCGGCGACTCGCTTGGCTTCCAGGGCGGTGGGAACTCGATTTACCACCAATTTAATTGTCTTTTCCTGACGGTTGGCCACGATGCTCTTGATCATTCCGTAAGCATCGGTGATCGCGGTCGGCTCAGGAGTCGTCACTACCACCACGTCATCGGCAGGCATAACAAGGCCAATCACATTGGAGCCCACTCCTGCGCCGGTATCGATGATCATTACATCGTAACCACTTAGCTCTTCGAGCCCGGAAAGGAAGTGCTCTCTTTGATCGTCGCTAAGATTTGCCAGCTGGCTGATACCGTTGGCTCCGGCGATTATGTCTATTCCGTAGTTTGTAGGGATGATGATATCTTTGAGCTTGCGACGACCTTTCATCACCTCGTAGATATTGTGCTCCGGAATAATACCAAGCAGTACGTTGATATTGGCCAGGCCCAGATCTCCATCAAACAGCAGCACTTTTTTGCCCAACTGGGCCATGCTGATTGCCAGGTTTACCGAGACAGTGGTTTTTCCCACGCCCCCTTTTCCTGAAGTAACAGATATTATGCGGGTGGCCTTTTCGGCGCCGGACTCCGTTTCGCTTTGCTCTGCGATGCTTTCCATAGGCATTCCACGCTCCAGCACTGTAGCCGGACCGACTCCAGCCAGAACCTCTGCCGTCTGCGTTCGAGTATTTCTGACCTTATCGAATCGTTCCATTGTTCCGGTCTCTCTTCAACGATAATTTAGACCGTATTTCCGACTCAATCCAGGAGCATTCTGGCCAGATCATCTGGTCTGGCATCCATAATATTGCCCCGTACCTCTGGATCATCCATCAGAAACGAGAACGGCCTGTTAAATTTATCGGCATGCTCGATCACAGCCCCGAAAAAATCTGTCTCATCCAGCTTGGTTAGCAGAATTTTATCGAACCCAAAGCTGTCAAAAGTTTCAAAAATTCGGTCTACCATGCGGCTATCGGTGCCCGCGGCCACCGTTAGATGCACATCCAACTTCACCGGACAGGCATCCCGAAACTCTTTCAGCTTTGATAATCGATCATTCTGGCCACCAATGCCCGGAGTATCGATCAGCATAATTTCGGACGGATCCTCATCAAGCTGCTTGCGGAACTCATCGGGAGTGAATGGCGTATAAAAAGGAGCGTGAATGATCTGCGCGTAGGTCTTGAGCATTTCGGTGGCGCCAAGCCTGTGCAGATCCAGGTTGTAGATGGAAAGTTCACGGTTTTCGCGGAGCTGATACCGAGCCGCCAGCTTGGCAATACTGGATGTTTTTCCGCTGCCGGTGGGACCCACGAGCATCACAGCCCTGCATTCGCCGCGAGGCGGCGCAATATCGGGTACCATTCGAATCATGCTAGAAAGCTTGCTCAGGGTTACTTCTTCAATCCGCCCCGGCTCCTGACGATCGTTCCTCGATAGACTGTCGTCCACGCTACGCATAATTCGGTCCGCAAGATCACCGGACAGATTGGAGTCCAGCAGGCGCTGCCGAATTTGAAGGAATTTTCGTGCCACTGGATCGGTGGAGGCAATGGTGCGCCCGGGCTCCAGCAAATTAGAAGAAGGCCAACCACCGGTCCGAATTTCCAGTTCAGGCTTTTCTAAGTCGGAGGAATTCCGCTCTTTGTCAGACGCTTTCTGGCTTCCACTGGCCTCCACCGGAAGGGCCGATTTTTCCGCGAGAGAAAGGAGTTCATCGTCGCTCATCACCGCCTCATCCGGCATCTCCTCCACCGTATGGGCCGATTGAGCAGCAGACAGCGGAATGTACTCATCCCGCCAGAGGGCATCAATTTCCTCGGCGCTGGGAGGCTCGGCCACAGCAAATCCTGTGGCCGGCTTTTTAGCAGTGCGGCTCTTTTCCTTTGAATCTGCAATGGCCGCATCGGACATCTTTTTCAGTAATGCATCCAGGCGATCGGTACTGATCACACCCTCGCCCCCGGCCGACACAGGCTCAGTATTTTTCTTTCTGGATTGGGCCCGAGATTCCGCGCGCTCGTGGGGCTCGGGGATCTCTTTTTCTGTTTCTTCTTTTAGCGCTTTTAGCGATGCGATAAGCTGATCGATTTCGGGAAGATCCTTTTCGGACTCCTGGGATTTGCTTTTTCCGGATGCCGGAGCAGCCGAGGAAGCCGATTTCCGCGGCCAATCGGCCAGGCGATCGCTCTTCTGCTCGACGGTCTCGGGGCTTTCCTCTGAAGGCAGAGCGCGGGCCAGAACCGGTTTCTGAAACGATTCCTTTCCTCGTTTTTCTTCTTTGCCGGTGCTGCCAGATCCTCCGGCCAGAAAGCTCAGTGCCGCCTGCTCTGCGGTGCGGTGCTGCGTCTTTTCTTCCGGGGGCTTCTTGCGCTTATGATAGGGAGCATTGTTCTCCTTGATCATAAAATCCACTTCGTAGATCTTCTTTCGAAACAATCCGGTGCCAAGAAGTCCTTTCTCTGTAACTTCGCGGGTATCAATGACAAAGACATCGGACCCATACTGGTTTCGCAGCTGCATGAGGCATTTCTGCACCGATTCGCCTCGTAATGTACCATATTGCATGATGAATCCTCTGCAAATGGATTATGTCTCATTAAGATTCTGTGAACGCAATTCTTTTTTCCTTATTGTACTGACCCGTCGCCCGGGGCGAAAAAGGCTTGAAGGCCGCAGAAATCGAACTGAATAAGTACTCAATGAATCATCCCAGAATTGTTCGCCTCATCACTGCCTTATTTTTCACCGGAATCATGATCCTCCAATGCTCCGATAAGAAGCAGGGACCCGCCGTCGGGCCTTCCGATTTTCCCTGGGGAACCGGCCAGGATCAGACTATTTCGAAGCTATCGGCCCAGGGCTGGGTGCTCGAAGATCAATCCGCTGAGAAAGCGGAACTCAGCTTTCCTGTGGCAGAGGACGCAAAGATCAAGGATTCAAAGCTATTCTCAGAAGCCGAAGAGCCCAGCGAACCATTCACTGTAGAATTATTTTTCAAGGATGGGAAACTCACCATTGTCACGATCAAAAGACGAGATACCACCGACAAGATCGATGACTTTCTGAAGTCCATCTATGCCGACTATGATATCGAGCCATCAAGCGATACAGTAGCCAGGAAAGATACCACCGACACCGGTAACGTGATAACCTCCAGTCAGCAGATCTCCGAATCGCCGGAGTATGTATTGAAACTCAATCGCACCTCGATTGAACCAAGCGAAGAAAAAATGAAAGGCGGCCTGAATGACCAGGTGGAAATTCAGGTATTCCCAAAATCCTATAACGAAGGCATAAGCGCCGAAGCATTAAAGCAAAACTGATTAAGATCGGAATTGGAGATAGAAAACTATGGAACTGGCAAAGATAAAAGAACTGATTGGAAACGACGCAGATTCTCTATTGAATCATTCCCCCAAAGTAAGCAAGGAAGCGCTACACGTCCCTGGCCCTGATTTCATGGATAGAGTGTGGGTGGGTTCCGATCGTAACCCTCAAGTGATTCGCTCCCTGGGGCAAATCTTCAATCATGGACGTTTGGCCGGTAGCGGCTATGTCTCCATCCTGCCGGTGGATCAAGGCATTGAGCACTCTGCGGGAGCTTCTTTCGCGCCAAACCCGGCCTACTTTGATCCGGAAAACATCATTAAACTGGCCATCGAAGGCGGTTGCAATGCAGTGGCCACCACCTACGGAGTCCTGGGAGCGGTTGCACGCAAGTATGCGCATAGGATCCCTTTTCTGGTAAAGATTAATCACAACGATTTTCTGAGATATCCAAACCATTACGATCAAATCATGTTTGGTAATGTGGAAGAAGCCTGGAACCTGGGCGCCACAGCTGTAGGCGCTACCATTTACTTTGGCTCGGAAGAGTCGCAGCGACAGATTATCGAGGTCGCCGAAGCATTCCAGCATGCGCATGAACTCGGCATGGCGACGGTTCTATGGTGCTATCTGCGAAACAATGAATTCAAGAAAGATAAGGATTACCACACTGCAGCGGACCTTACCGGACAGGCAAACCATCTCGGCGTAACCATTCAGGCCGATATCATCAAACAGAAGCTGGCCACAAATAATGGCGGTTACAAAGCCGTGAAATTTGGGAAAACGCACGAGAAGGTATACACCGACCTGAGCTCCGACCATCCGATTGATCTCTGCCGTTACCAGGTGCTGAATTGCTATTCTGGACGCGCAGGATTGATTAACTCAGGCGGAGAATCCAAAGGGGCCAGCGATCTGGGCGATGCTGTTCGCACCGCTGTCATCAACAAGCGCGCCGGGGGTACCGGCCTCATCTCGGGACGCAAGGCATTCCAGCGACCAATGAAAGAGGGAGTGGAATTGCTCAATGCAATTCAGGATGTATATCTGAACAAAGACATCACCATCGCCTGATTCCACATTCGCCGCGGCTGCTTTGCCGCGGCTTCTGTGCTGACAGAAAATTATCCCCGAGCTGCCAGATTTCTCTGGCAGCCTACTGCCGGGCAGCAATCCTTCCAAGGTCTCAAAAACAGGCGAAGTAGAAAATCCCCCAGGGCGACTCATCGGAACCGGAGGCTATGGCAATAATATCTCCCTGCCAGGGAGGGCCCACATCGTTAAAAAGGAAAGGCACCGGGCGGGCAGGACACTTAATACCGTACATGTTCATACCGTAGGTTACCATAAACAAACCCGAAGAGCCGCTGGTGGGCTCGCCGCAAGGCCAAACGGTCAAGGTCTCCACACATGCATCAACGGTGGATTCTCGCACGAGCCTCGATTTGTCCATCGCTCCGACGCAGGGACCCTGCATAAACAACGAGGAAGAACTGGATCCGAGGGCGTTCTCATACTCGATTTTGCATTGCAAAGCTCGAAAAGCAATGGCTTGATTCATTCGACTGGCCGCTTTGCCCGCCTCGATTGTGTCATCCCCATCAATTCCTATGATACAGCCCGCGAGGCCAAGGCAAAGCCCGTAGCCCAACAGAAAACCTCCAAACCTGGCGAATCGTAGCATATCGCTTGCATGCCAATCCTAGCCTGCTATTGGTCAAGTTTATTTAATCAAATTGATTATAGTGATCCTGTCGGCTTCTCAAGAAGCGGACTCTGCGCCCATCGAACCGATGTCTTGTGCCTGACGTTCGCCGGTGCATCGATTTTCCTTCCCCGCAATTCCCTGGATTATCCCAAAATCTGCTTGCACTTGCAGACCAATCTGCTCGTCTAATTCCCTATGAAGCGCGAGACTCTAAAAGTAATTCGCGCGCAAGGGCGAAAACAGACCATTCCGCCCAATAAGATCAAGCCTTCGGG
>JAGRNC010000798.1 GCA_020440935.1 Leptospiraceae bacterium
GGTTATGAGCGAGAGTTGCCTTAGCTCAGCTCTGGCATTTTCGTAGTCGCGTTGGATGAGATAGATCTGGGTCATATCGGTGCGTGCTTCGCGCTGCAAAGCAGGGCTACTCGCCGCGCCACTGATCAAATCCAGCGCTCGCGGGTAGGGATCTCCCAATGAGTTGTCATTCTTGCGGGCCAGCCATCCCATAACGCGACCTTGTTCAAGAAATAGATGGGGCAATCGCTCCTCGGGGGCGGAAAACAACAGTCTGTTGTATATGTCGAATGCTTCCCTGGGAGCCAGGCAGACCAGGGATCCATTGTTGCATCCTTCCGGAGAGAATGGGGACGGCGGGCCGCCTCCCATATACTGTGCCAGGGCTTCCTGATAATTGCGCGAATTTCGTAAGCTACCCAGGGTAAGTAGATCTTTCTCGGCTGGCAGTAGATAGTCTTCGCTGTCGCCCGCTTCTTGCTGAAGGTTGCGGTAGGCCCGGCGCTCCTGGAACTGAATGTAATCTCCCCAGGATAGCCGGCCCAGCAGTGGCATACAAAGCGCAGAGGAATACTCATCGATGAGCGACGGTAAAAGAATCATTTCTTTTCCCGGCACGCCCCGGTCTTCGCCGGAGATCTCATAAGCGTAGTATGTGGCCTGAATTAGCTTTTGCAGCGCATCCAGAACGATTTGCCGATTTTGCTGCCAGTAGCCCGCCGGATCCACTATGTTGGGCGCCTCTTCTGCAGGGGCCACATTCCAGTGGCGCATCTTCTCCAACCAATGGTTCCGGGCCAGCTCAACCGAAAAGAAGGGCCGTTTGCTCTGTACAGGGCAGGCCCGCTTCATCAAATCCAGACGAACGCCAGCATCGGCAATGTCCTGCAAGGCCGGTTCTACGAATTGGAAGTATGCATGGGAAGACTCCTGAGTTCCTGGCTCCGGAAAATCCGTTGTTAGAGCCGAGATATACGAAACCATCGAATAACGATTTCGATAGAACCAGACTCCGGCCACCGTCCAGATTACGGCAAGTAGGAGCAAAGCCCAGCGGTACCGGGCCATTTGCCGTAAAATCAGCCGAAACATCGCTCCAGATCAAAACAAAAAAGCCCCCTGGCCAGTCAAAAATATCTGGATGCCATGTTTCTGGCCTCAAATTTTGAACGCTGCGAGCCTAAATGACACAACCTAGAAAAGGAAGCGCCCAATCCGAACAAGGGGCATCCCCAGCAACTCCAGAAAATACCGACCTGCCTGCGGTAGGAGAATGGAATGGGTACGATTCCATCCGCAATACCGTATACAGTTGCCTTTTGCTTCTGGCAATGACCTCAAGTCTCTTTGGCAGCCCGGATCAAAAACCGAAAGAACCCTCGCCTCCGGATGGGCAGCTCATATTGCAGAGGGCCTT
>JAGRNC010000799.1 GCA_020440935.1 Leptospiraceae bacterium
TGTTGTCCTCTAGCTCCTTAAGCTTTGTGCGAACCTTCTCGGTCCCTCCCTGCATTCCGATAATGGCGCCTTTGTGAATCCAGTCGGGCAGGGCCTTCATGCGACCCGTGTATTCCGTAACGGCGCTCACAAGTTCCTTTGGATTCTTTCCATAGTAGACTTCGCCTGCAAGGCGCGGAGAGGCGACTTCGATGACCGTATAATCGTCTTCGCGCATGTCAAACACGGAGTATTCATAGTTCATGAGAAGCAGCGAATGCATCTTGCTTGTGATATAATGTGGGATTCCAGCGTAACTTGTATGCCAATCGCCGCCGGCGCCCGCCGTTATGTTTGCTCCCGTAGTGATCGGTTCGGCGCCGCGGCCAATGCCCTGTTCCTGTACGATAATCGGTAGTCTGCGACCCTTCATATTGAAGTAAGTGAACTGCTCGCCAAAACCAAAAAATCCTTCATCAGCGCTGGATGCAGGAAAAAGAAATGTGCGATTGGATTTTTCAAATGCCTGTACTTCAATGAGTAAGCGCGCCGGGCTGGCAGGTATCAAACGGATCTGGTAGGCGATGCGGCTATCGTCGGGGCATACAAAACTGCCGCGAATTAGAAGCGCATCGGGGTCTTTTCTTTCGGAAATGGAATCTACAATCTGGTCAGTGCAAACCTGATTCATTTCTTCTTCTACTTTGAAAGAGCCTCTGGATTCGTGCACCGCGGTGCGCGCATGCCCGGAGCCTGCCAGCGATCGGCCAGGTACCGTTGCCAGGACCGTATGCTGGGGATCGGCCAGGTTTCGAATGATTAATTGCTTGTTATCCTCGTCTCCGCTTACCTCAACGCTGAACTCTCCAGCCTTGTAGGTTGCATTCTTCTTTATGCCTTCGCCGGATATCGCTCCCGGCTCAAAATGAGGATTTGGATCTCTGAGCCAGAAGTAGCTCGCAATCAGGACCACGAGTACAATCAGTCCTCCAATTATCTTTGTCCGATGCTCTTTCGCTCTGGCCAGAAGCTCCATGGTATCCCCCGAAATCTGAATGCCTGATTGCCATGACAGCCTTACCTGATGTCAAACAGGTTTACACCGATGTTGCAGGAATCCCACTGGACGAATGGCATCAATGGCTACGATTCAATGGCATTCGGGTGGTCTGGCGCATGGCCTGGACCGCAAAGCGGTGCTTCTGGATCGCGATAATACCATTAACCTGGATCCTGGTTATTTAAACAATCCGGACGATGTGGCTCTAATGCCTGGAGCCGTGGAAGGATTGCAAAGGCTTCAGGAGGCTGGATTTCTGCTTCTGGTTTTAAGCAATCAATCGGGGGTGGGACGCGGAAAGATCCGGCCGGAAGAGTTGTTATCGGTAAATCATCGAATCATCGCGCTGCTG
>JAGRNC010000800.1 GCA_020440935.1 Leptospiraceae bacterium
ATCGAGCGAATTATCATACGTTCCAACGATGCCGGACAGGCCATCCGATTAAAGGACGTTGCCGAGGTTAAAGCCGGAATCGAGGCGATGGACAAGTCCGTACGAATCAATGGTAAACCAGGGATGTACCTGGGCGTTGCCGCCAGGGAAGGCTCTGATATTCTGGATGTAGTAGAATCGGTGGTTCGGCGCGTGGAGCAATTTAGAACCGATGAGAATTTACCAGCTGGTCTTGCGCTTACATCATTACGCGACGAATCCATCGAAACTAAGATCCGACTGAACATAGTTCTTCAGAATGCGGTGGCAGGATTCGTTCTGGTCATGGCAGTATTGTTCTTCTTCTTTAATCGGAGGATCGCCTTCTGGACTGCCGCAGGTATTCCCATTGCGATAGCAGTGGCCCTAATTGGCATTCCATTTCTCGACATCACCATTAATCGAATTTCGCTTCTTGGATTGATCGTTGTTCTTGGTATGCTGGTCGACGATTCCATTATCATCGCCGAGAGTATCTACACCGAAATGCAATCGGGTAAACCACCGGAAGAGGCCGCTGCCAGTGGTCTTTCAAAGGTAATCCGTCCTGTCATATCTACAGTTATCACAACTGTATTCGCCTTTGTTCCGATGTACTTTCTGGGCGGACCTGTCGGTGACTTTTCTATGGAAATTCCCACAGTGGTCATTTTGATGCTGGTCGGCAGTCTGCTTGAAGCATTGTTCATCCTACCGGTGCACCTGGGCCATGCTGGAATGCCCGAAGGCGGATTAGTGGAGCCTCCGGGTGCGAAGCTAATCGCTGGGTTGGAGCGAAGGTATTCGCGTCTACTGCAGTATTGTTTGGTGCGTCGAGGGTTTATTGCCGGCAGTATGCTTACGGGCCTAGTACTTGCCCTCGGCCTGGGGATCCTCGTGGTTCGATTTGAAATGTTTCCCGTGGATCAAGCTTGGCGAATGTGGATTTATGGAAAGACACGGCAGGACAGCAACCTGGAAGCGACTGAGCGACAGGCAATGAGGGTGGAATCGATAGTCCAATCCTTACCGGCCGGAGTGATTAAATCATTCACTACGACCACAGGAATCAAGTGGGACGGAACACAGGTGCTTCCGAATCTCTTTCTAATGGAGTTAATTCTGAGCCCTTCCACGGAAAGATCCATGAGCGCCGAGGAGATAAAGGTTTTCGCATTTTCTCGGATTCGCGAGCAGAAAATCCCGTTTGATATGGATTACTATATAGACGGCGGTGGCCCTCCGGCAGGTAAACCAATTGAAATTCAGGTTATCGGTAACGAGAACACTCAGCGACTTGCTTTGCTGGACCAAATCCAGAAGGATCTGGAATCTCTGGGCGCCACAAATGTAGATTCGAACTATACGGCC
>JAGRNC010000801.1 GCA_020440935.1 Leptospiraceae bacterium
GTCGAGCAGACGTACTCCAGTCGGTCTGATGATGACATCTTCCGGCCCGCTAATCGAAGAGGATGCCTTCTGGAAGAATAGATTAAACGTCTTATCTGCAGGGTTCTCTCCGCCTTCGCGGATATGTTCTGAGTAATTTTTCCCCTGACAGATTAGCTGGCTGGATGGGGTGGCTGGACTGAGAATCTGGATCGACTCTTCCGGGACAAGATCGGCCTTCTGTTTAGCCTGCTGGAGCGCCTGGGAACGATGAAGGACCAGCTCGCCCAGATTCTCGAATTGGCCCGGCAAGCGGAGAAAGCCAGCATCCGATTTGACGGCCCATCCAATACGCTGGCTCTCTTTTTCCCTGAAGCGGATTACATATTGCGGCATGGCTAAGTCTGGGACGGTCGTTCTGGGCGTAAAGCAGGGATTGCCATTGAAGACGGCGGAACTAATCTTCCAGAATTCGGACGCGAAACCCCGCCTTCCGGATCGATTCTAGCATCTCATCTTTGTGACCGGCGTCGCGGGTTTCCACGGTCAGGTCCAGGTCCGCGCTTCGAATGGAAAGTGCGGAAAAGATTCGATGGTGCTCCACATCCACAATGTTTCCGCCGCAGGAGGCCACGAGTCCGCTAATCCGCGCCAGTTCGCCTGGATTGTCCTGAATCTCTATGCGCATTCGCACCAATCGCCCTTCGCGCACCAGGTTTCGCAGAAGTATAAAGGCAAGAATTCTGTCATCAATGTTGCCTCCAGAAAGCACTAATCCAATCTTCTTTCCGTGGAACCTGGATTTTTCTTCCGGATGCAATAAGGCTGCAAGAGCTGCTGCTCCGGCTCCTTCGGCGATGGTCTTCTCTATCGATGCCAACAAGCTTACCCCCTTTTCCAGTTCGCGTTCGCCTACGAGAATCATCCGATCCACAAAGTCCCGGATTAACTGGCTGGTAATATTGCCAGGGGACTTCACTGCGATGCCCTCGGCGATGGTGGCAACAGGAGCCGAAGGAGCAGTCAACTCCTGTTTATAGAATTTCTGGTACGCGAAAGGGTAGGCTTCTGTTTGTACCCCTATGATCTCAATGTCCGGTTTCATGGATCTGGCTGCGATGCTCATCCCTCCGATGAGCCCGCCTCCGCCCACCGGCACCAGCAATACATCGAGGTCCGACCGATCCTCCAGCATTTCCAGACCTACCGTTCCCTGGCCTGCGATAATATAAGGATCGTCAAATGGATGAACAAAAACCAGATCTCGGTTGGTTTCAAGACTGTGGCCGTATTCGAAGGCTTCGTCCACCGATGATCCAGCCAGTTCCACCGTGGCCCCAAAATCGCGGGTATGACGCACTTTGACAAAAGGGGTATGCTCGGGCATTACGATGGTGGCCGGT
>JAGRNC010000802.1 GCA_020440935.1 Leptospiraceae bacterium
GCTCCGATCGTTCGGAAAGCCCTCCAGGCAGGCGTTGTTCTGGACCATTATTTATCTGTCCTCTCTGGGCGTGCTTAAATTTGGGCGCCTGCTTATGTTCGAGCAGATCATGGCAGCGCACATTATGGGCGTTGTTTATCTATTTGCTTTGTGGATGCGAAAAGGAGGGATCCTTCGCCTGGCTTCGGTGGGTCTTCTTGTAGGACTGAGTTATCTCTATAAAGGTCCATTGGTACCGATTTACTTTCTGCTCTTTCTGAGCGCCTGGGCCATCATGCGGATCTACCGTACCGCTCCGCGCTTTAATCCGCTGGGCATAGACTTTTCAGTCCTGGGAAGCGTGTCCAGGGCTGCCCTGATCATTGGTGTTACGGCCGCTGTGGGCATTGGACTCTATGGATACTATCTATTGAATCACCCTCGCGGCGAAGACCTCATAGCATACTTTGTGGTGTTCGAGAATGCTGCCAAGTTTGTTGATCAAAACCAGAGCGAATGGATTATTCTGCAGGGCGTTCTGCTCTATACATTGCCCTGGACCTTGTTGTTTGGCGCGGCCATCTGGACCGGGCTGCGAAAGCGCCGTGCTCTGGTTACGCCGGGAGTCCAGTTTGGTCAGCTATTGTTGCTTTCCTTCGCTGCAGTGGCGCTATTTCACTTCATTCCCCATCGCAAAGCCGATTATTACATGCTTCCTCTGTTTGGCTTTCTTGTGGCCTCGGCGGCGCTGCTTTCGGGTAGGACAGGCAATCGTAGAACTCAGTGGCTCGTGGCGTTTATCGCCGTACTTGCTGCAGCCGTAGATTTGTACTTTGGGGATTACTATCGTGCTGCCATTCCGCTTTTGATTGGGCTGTTTGCAGTCTACGTTTCGCTTCGCCATAAAGACAGAGGAGGGCGCGAATCGGAAATAACCTTATGGAAAATTGCGCCCGGAACTCTCCTGGCCGTAGCATTACCCCTTACGCTTTTTCCGGTGCTCTTTCCGCCCATCCTTAATGCAAAAGACCAGGCTTTGCTTGGCCAGGCTCGCGTATGCGTAATTAGCGAGAACCCCTGGAGCGCGCTTGCCTATCGCGCTGTAATACCCTCTTCGGACATGACGCAAAGGCATCCGGATCTGGCATCGGAGTGCGCCGGCGCAACTTATTTGATTGAGCATGATCCTGCCCCAATTCCGGAAAATTATCATAAGGTGAGCGGATATCCGGTATGGAAAGACCTTCCGGCTTCGCAATATATGCAGAACCTGGCCCATCCATCCAGACTACAGAGAATGCGAGGTATTTATGCATACAATCCGTAAGATTGCACCCTTTCTACTGTTCGCTTTATTTTGCGTGGGAATTGCCGCTTCAAATCACTGGAAGGGCGGTCCGGAT
>JAGRNC010000803.1 GCA_020440935.1 Leptospiraceae bacterium
AATGAAGGAATAAACCCAGTGCAAAAAGGCCAATCAAGTAGGACGGTTTGTACGGAATCTCTCGGAGCAGCGGATACAACAGATACAGATAGAGTAAAATAGCTACAAAATAGAGATGATAGTGCGCCGTTCCGCCAAAGAGCCAGAGCAGTGGATCCAGAATGCTAATTGCTTCCCCGGATTCCAGGGCATAAATGAACGAGACCAGCAAGAATGGCGGCAAAATTCGAAGCAACCGATTCCGATAGAAGTCGCGAGGGCTCATCACTTCTTTCTTTCCAGCGAATGCCAGCCCAGAAAGAAACAGGAAAAACAGCACCGAGGGCTTGCCCAGCTGGTTCACGATGGCCGAGATATGCCCCAGAATTCCGCCCTCTGGGCCTGCCGAGCTCACGAACAACGGCCAGCTAACATGGTTAAATACGATGCAGGTGACAGCGAAAATCCGCAGCAGATCTGTGGCTATTCGGCTCACAATGAACCAAAATAATATGGTGCGCTGCACGGCAACCCATTAAAAAGGCCAGATCCGTGAAAGACATTCTAGAAAAGCTCCTGAAAATCCCCCTTCCAGCGCAGATTCTGCTGACTCTTGTGGCTGGCGGTCTATACGGCTACTTTTTGCCCAATGAATCGGCCTATGTTACCTGGGCCGGCGACATTTTCCTGCGGGCGCTTCGGATGATTGTGGCTCCTCTCATTCTATGCTCCATAATTAGCGGTGTGGCCGGACTGCGAGCCAGCGGCGATGGCAGTCCTATGGCTCGAATGGGCATAAAGACTCTACTATACTACACGGTTACCAGTCTGCTTTCCATTCTGGTGGGATTGACTCTGGTAAATCTGGTCCGCCCGGGAGATGGATTCAAATCGTCGGCCCTTCATGCCACGTCCATCGATGTCAAACCGCTATCAGATACCCTCAAAGAAATCATCCCCAGGAATGTATTTCAGGCATTGATGCAGGACGATATGCTCAGCATCATCTTCTTCGCATTTCTTGCTGGAGCTATCTTGCTGCGAATGAAATCGGAGCAGAGCAAAACCCTCACCGATTTCTTTCAGTCGGGCTTTGAATTGATGATGAAGATGACGGAGTGGATTATCCGATTCGCTCCTCTGGGAGTGTTTGGCATCGTGGTGGCGGTGGTGTCCGAGCAGGTGCGCGAAGGATCATTGATGGAATCCGTCGCCAGCCTGGGATCCTATATGGCCGTTGTATTGCTGGGCCTCGCCATCCATGCATTCTTTACATTGTTTGGAATTCTTCGATTGTATGGTGGCTTCAATCCTCTGCGACACCTGAAAGCAATGAGTAGCGCGCTACTGATGGCATTTTCTACTTCTTCGTCCAGCGCCACTTTACCATTAACC
>JAGRNC010000804.1 GCA_020440935.1 Leptospiraceae bacterium
TTAACATATATTATGAATCCGCGCGCATCTATGTAGGCATAATTTCCGTCGACATAATCGCCGCTTTGCGATGAGATCTGGCCTGCATTCTTGTAACATTCGGACGAATCGATTACTGCTTTTGCCACATTCTAGAAATTTGCCTAATTCCCTTGACTCCATCTGGTACGGTGCTTCTGATATGGGAAACAAAAAAAGGTAGAGTGCTTTATGCGGGTTTCATTCGGTCTTAAGGTGGCCATTGCCATCGCTTTCGTATCGCTGCTGGCTTCCACTGTGGCGATCGTATATTTCTATCTATTGATTGAAAGTAACGTCTGGGCCGAAATGAGCCGAAGGCTTCGTGACATTGGAAAAACCGGGGTGGCGCTGATTACGGCCGAGCAAAGGGAGGACCTTATCCGCCTGGATCGCATGCTTGCCGAGCGCCAGGCAGGCGTGGACGAAAGCTTTCTGGCAGAGATCGAGGATGGTGGTTACGCCGAACCAATTCCTGAAGAAGATGCCGCCAAATTGGGGCAGACCCGGGAATTTCTGGAAGTGGCCCAAATTCTTCGCCTGATAAAAGCGGGAACTCTCAAAGAATCCATTTATCCCGAGCCTCTGGACCAGCTACTGAATCGACCCGATCAAAAAGCCACTCTAAAATATGCCTACCTACTCGCGCCGATCAAAGAAAGCCCGGACTTCCAGGTTGTTCGATTTCTGGGCGATGCGGACTACGAGGAAATCGACATGAATGGCAATGGGAAGATCGATGACGACGAAGAAGGCGTACCCCCTGGATTGCTGTACCGCATAAGCGATCAGCCGGAGATGCTACGAGCCTTCCGCGAAGGTGTCGTCACAAACACTCTGGAGCCTACGCCGGATGCCTGGGGAGTCTGGTATAGCGGAATGGTCCCAATCAAGGATGCCAATGGAAAGGTCATCGCTGTTCTCGGAGTGGACATGGACGTAAACTCTGAGCTTAACTTGCTTAAAAAGTTTCGCTGGGCTGCCGCTACCAGCCTGATCATCATATTCTTTGCGACCCTCATCAGCGCTTACCTGATTGCTCGATTCCTGGCAAATCCCATCTTGAAATTGCGGGAGGCCGCCGAAAAAGTTCAGGACAGGGATTTCTCGGTGCAGGTTCGCGTTCGCGGAGGCGATGAGCTTGGACAGTTAGCGGACGGATTCAATGCAATGGTGCGCGAGATTCGCATATACTCGGATCAAATGGAAGATCTGGTGGCCGAACGTACTGCCCGATTGGAAGAATCTCTCCGGCAGGTGCAGGAGTTGAAAGACCGGCAGGATGGGGATTACTATCTTTCGACACTACTAACCAATCCGCTGTTCAAAAATCGAAATAAGAGCGAGAATGTA
>JAGRNC010000805.1 GCA_020440935.1 Leptospiraceae bacterium
TAAGCTCGCAGCGAATCTTCCACAGCCCGACGTAGCTGATGCGGAAAGAATTGTCGTCTATGCGATAATCCTGGCATTGTACGGTCTTCTTCCATTGGAGCAACCGGGACCAGACCTCCCCAGCGTTGATCCAGTATCTTTCGATGTACAGGATCTATTACTCGTTCGAAATCGTTATATTCCTTTTCGCCTGGATCCAGGTACCGATTGGAAATCCAATGCACCGGCACAGACGTTCGCTGTTTTAGATCGATGAATTCCCCCAGATCCAGAATGGCCGAGGAAGGCTGATACTCATCGTCTCGGCTTAGATCCCATCGAACGTAGCTAAGCACGATCCGTTCGCTGCAACTGGCTAATGCCTCTAGAAATAGAAAACGATTTCCATCCGGCAGAGAAGAATCTCCGGGTAGTCGAAAGTCTGCCCTTAAATCCTCGGGATGCATTACAGGAAAACCCGGAAAGTCACCCTCTTTGAGGCCGGCAATATACAACCGGCGAAACGGAATGGGCCGCATGGGCTGCAGCGCGGAGATGGTCACCCCCTGGATCAGATACTCGCCAATGCCACCGGCAACTTCGTTGAGCGAATCCATGATCCATTCTCTTGCAGCCATCGCATCGATGGGCGAAATTGCGGCGGCCCGCTGGCCCGATTCCACAGATTCTAAAAGAGCCATGTAGATGGCCGTTTCCCCGCGCAACTCCTCCATGTTCACCAGCGCATCCACCATCTGGCGAATCACTGCAAATGGCTCTTCTCCGGAACGCAGCCGCCGACGATAGCCTTCGAGGGTATCCAGGAATTGGCCGAATAAAGCGAGCAGATCTGCATCGGTCAGCGCCGCATCCGCAGGCAAATATCCCAGGAATGGTTCCTGGACTGCCATAATTGATCCCAGCCGAAGCCGCCGTAGTCCATGCTCCCAACCATGCACCGGAAAGGCGGAGTCCTCGATACCGCGAAAGAGATTCAGTTGATCGCAGACCTCCAGTATTCGGCGAAAATCCTCTTCCTGGATGTTCCACCGGGTTCGCACAGCCCGATTGGAGAGCAGCTGAAATACAGTTCTTCGATCCAGTGGCTGGTCAAAACGGAGCATTGCACGCAGTGCCTCACCCAGGCGGCTGGTTTCTCGCGCAGAAAAGTCGGTTAAATTGAAGGGTATCTTATTTCGACTACGGAAAACATACTCAAAGTGAGACCGGTACCGATGCATGGTAGGAACGAGAATGCCAATATGTTCCGGCTGCAGCGTAGGATCCCGGGCCAGCTGCATTTGAATATGGTCTGCAATGGATTCAATTTCGCGTCGAATGCCGGGAGCCTCCACCAGTTCCACGGAGGGTCCACCGCCATTGAGCCGCCCC
>JAGRNC010000806.1 GCA_020440935.1 Leptospiraceae bacterium
TTACCTGCATTCTGCTCGGCAATAAATGCATCTACAACTTCGCGAGTTACTCGCAATGTGCTCCGGGGCACGGTGAAAGAAATAGTGTTCTGATTTTCTTTTCCAGAACTCTGTACAATCATGTCCACGTTCACATCGGCGCGGGCCAGGCGATTAAACAGATTGGCAGCCAGACCAGGACGATCCGGAATATCGATAACAGAAATCCTGGCCTCATCGGACTTGAGGGTAACACCTCTAACTACAACTTTTTCCATTACATCTTCCTCCGCAACAACCCTGGTTCCCTCTGCATTATTAAAACTGGAACGAACATGGATCACAATTCCATATTTGGACGCCACTTCGACGCTTCGCGAGTGGAGCACCCCTGCCCCCAGGCGTGCCAATTCCAGCATTTCTTCGTATGCTATGGCTTTCATCTTCCGTGCAGAGGGCACCTTATTCGGATCGGTGGTGTACACGCCGTCCACATCGGTAAATATCTCGCACTCATCAGCTTCCAGCGCGGCTGCCAGCGCTACTGCGGTTAAATCCGAGCCACCTCGTCCCAGGGTGGTAATATTCGCTTCTTTGTCAACGCCCTGAAAACCAGCCACAATGCAAACCTGGCGCTCGTCCAAATACGGCCGAATGCGGGCTGTGTCAATTTCCTGGATTCTAGCGGACGAGTGTCGTGTATCGGTGAGGATGCCTACCTGCCCGCCGGTAAAGCTAATGGCCGGAACACCAAGACCGTCCAGGGCCATGGCCAGAAGAGCAATGCTCACCTGCTCGCCCGTTGCCAGTAGCATGTCCAGCTCACGCGCCCGAGGGTTATCGTTCAGTTCCTGCGCCATTTCCACCAGACGATCCGTTGTCTTGCCCATGGCGGAAACCACAACGGCCAGCTTATGACCATGCTCGTAGTAGGTTTTGATTCGATTGGCTACGGCGCGAATTCGATCGGTATCTCCGACAGAGGTTCCGCCAAATTTTTGAACGATCAGAGCCATGGAAGGTCAGCTTCCTCCCCGGCCCTGTGCTGTAAAACCGGATTTAGAAAGAAAAGGCCGCGCCCCTGGGCGCAGCCTTTCGCATGCCAGAGACCGGCAACACTTTGTTCGGCAAGATTGGTTAGAGTTCTACGCGCAGCCCGACCTGAGCTCCTTTCGTTTTTCCCGCAACCATCGCTTCTACATCAAGCTTAACTACCCAGATATTGAAGGTAATCCCGGCTCGAGCGAAAGGAGTGTACCGTTCCACCGATGCATCTCCCGGAACATTCAGGAATAGATTGGCATCGGAAGCACTGACTCCCAGGACCTTGTTGAAATCACTGGCAAGAAAGACCGGGCCAAATCGGTTCACGGAGAAGTTTGTGG
>JAGRNC010000807.1 GCA_020440935.1 Leptospiraceae bacterium
AGCAAGCGTAGCCGAGGTTATGGAAGCGCTTAAAAAATCAAAGTGCGCGAACCGAATCGTTGTGGATTGCTCCCATGCAAACTCCGGAAAGCAACACGGAAAGCAAGAGATTGCTCTTCAAGAAATTGTGGCCCAGCGAAGAGCCGGAAATGACTTCCTTGTAGGTACAATGCTAGAAAGCCATCTCTTTGAAGGAAATCAAAAGATTCCCGACGATTTGAAAGATCTAAAGTACGGCGTTTCGGTCACCGATGCCTGCATCGATTTTCCTACCACCGAGCGATTGTTGCGCGATGCCCATGCGAATCTGAGCCCGGTGCCCGCCGGAGTCTAATGGCATAATGGCAGGCCGGCAGGCAAGTCAAACAGCCACTGTTTTCTCGAAATAGGCCCTCCAATAACTTCGTGGCTGGATATCTCGCAGTCTTATGGATCCGATTAAGTTTGCCGCCCCTTTGAAATGGAACAAAGGATCCGTGGCAAGAATTGCCGCGGATTGCATCGGGTCGCGTCGTCCTGGCTGAATGCATCGCTCTACAAAGAAACAGGAGCGAAATCTACATCTCTGCAGTTCATGCCGGAGGCAACGTTTAAAGGCGAGGAACCATCAAGCGATACGCGTACTATGCTCTGGATTCCTGCGTCGCAATAGTAGAGGTAGGGACTGGATGGATGGAAAGCAACTCCTCTACCGCTGCCTATGCTCGAAACCAGCAGCGTTTCATTGTTGCCATCAGTCTTTATGCTTCGTAATTCTCCACTAACTCTGTCCAACCAGAAGAGTTTTTGCCCGCCATTGTCCAATTCGATGTCTTCCACTCCAGCGCTAATGCTGGGAACTACAGCTGTAGGTCCCGAGCCGTCCATGTTGTAGCGAACAATTTGGCCCGAATTTGCAATATACTGGAAATCGTTTATTTCATCTATGTCCATGCCCAGGGGACTGGCGGGACCGTGAACGTTTGCATAATTGGATCCATCCAGGTCAGTGGTATCTACCTGGCCACTGCCGTTATCCGAGTAGTAGATCTTCCCTTCTTTTTCAACGACCACCAGAGAGTAGATGTCGGCGAACATGTTGCTAATCTGTACGCTGCTGCCAGTCTCGATGGAAACCGAATAGACAGTGCTCGCATCGGTAGCATACAGCGTTTGACCATCCGATGTAAATGCAAGACGTAATGGTGATGTCCCCAGGTTGACAACGGTCTCCGGCTGAGTCGATCCCGCTTTCAATCGATAGATATTGTTGGTGTTTATGTCTCCCCAGTAGACCGTAAGAGGGGCCCGGGTTGCCTGGAGATCGAACAATACCAGGAGGGCGCTGTCCGAACAGCCCGGATCTTCCTGGCGGCAGTC
>JAGRNC010000080.1 GCA_020440935.1 Leptospiraceae bacterium
GGAGTGCAGGGCGGTCCGCTCATGCATGTCATTGCGGCCAAGGCTGTGGCCTTTGGAGAAGCGCTTCGGCCCGAATTCAAAGCCTACGCTAAAAAGGTGAAAGAAAATGCCCGCGTGCTGGCCGAAACATTCCTGGAGCGAAAATTCCCCATCATCAGCGGCGGCACCGACAATCACATGGTGCTTTTAAACGTGGGGGAACGCGGACTTACGGGAGCCGTAGCGGCCGATGGCCTTCATGAAGCCGGAATTACTGCGAACAAGAATGGGATTCCATTCGATCCGCATCCGCCAGCGGTAACCAGTGGAGTTCGATTGGGTACGCCTGCGCTGACCACGCGAGGGTTTGGACCCGATGAAATGAAAAAAGTCGGAAATCTTATTTGCGATCTGCTTGAGAATATCGAGGATGAGACGAGAAAACAGGCAGTGAAGAGCTGAGTAGCCGAATTGGCAGCCGCATTCCCCATGGAAGGTTTTCGCCTCGATTGAGGCAAACGGGCGTAATCGCCCATGCAGAATTTTTCCGCGCGTAAAGGCCGAATTCGGGAGCAGAAATTGCTTGCCCCGTAATGAAATCCAATACTCAGTCGGCAGTTAGCGGAAAAACGGAGGTTCAATGGCAAAAAGGAAATCTCATAAGGCGCCAGTCAGGGCTAAAGAGCCCCGGACAAACCGGCAAATTCGCGCGGACAAGGTGCGCCTGGTAACTGAAGGAAAGGGAATCGAAGTCATAGACATTCGAGTTGCTCTCGAGCGAGCCGAAGCGGCCGGATTGGATCTGGTAGAGGTCTCTCCCGATCAAGATCCCCCCGTATGCAAGATTATTGACTATGGGAAATGGAAGTTCGAGCAGCAGAAGAAAAAGAAAGAGCAGGCCAAAAACCAGCATGTGGTCAGCATCAAAGAGATCAAGATGCGCCCAAAAATTGGAGACCACGATTACGATATCAAAAAGCGCAATACTCTGAGCTTTCTGGAAAAAGGGGACAAAGTAAAAGTCAGTCTTCGATTCCGTGGACGCGAGATTACGCACCCCGAACTTGGAATGAAGCTAATGCATCGATTGGCCCAGGATGCATCGGAAATCTCCCAGATTGAGGCTCCTGCCAAAATGGAAGGCCGGCAAATTGTAATGGTTCTGGCTCCCAAGGCCGCAGCCAAAAGAAAGCCCACAGGCAAGCCCGAGGGGCAAGAATCTCAAAAAGAAGTTGCGACCAGGGGTACGGTCGAAAAATCTGGCCCTTCGTCGGAGTAATACTTCTATGCCAAAAATGAAGACAAATAGAGCGGCCGCGAAGCGTTTCAAATTCACCGCAACGGGAAAAGTGAAGCGATCCAGTGGCTTTGCCAATCATATCCTCACCAAGAAATCCATGAAGCGCAAACGCAAACTGCGTGGCGGCGGATACGTGGATGCAGCGGATATGCGTGAAATTCGAAATCTTCTTCCCAATGGCAATTGATCGGTTAGAGAAATGAGAGCAAGAAACGGTACTATTCATAAGAATCGCAGAAAGCGTCTGATGCGCCAGGCGGAAGGATACCGCGGCGGTAGACACCGTCTGTATCGATTTGCCCGCCACGCGGTGATGAAAGCTGGATTCCATGCATTCAATGACCGCCGCCGCAAGAAAAGAGATATGCGTGCGCTCTGGATCCAGAGGATCAATGCAGCGGTCCGCGAACGGGGGCTTTCTTATTCCCGTTTCATGGACATGGTGCATAAATCAGGCGTTCAAATGAACCGCAAGACCCTGGCGGAACTGGCATTCAGCGATCCCCGGGCCTTCGATGTGGTTGTGGAAACTGTCCGAACGGCAGCCTGAGAAAGACTACATATTCGAGATCCGAAGAAGGCCGGTTAGTACCGGCCTTTTTTGTTTTCTGCACTGATTTCTATTGCTCCCATCTTCAGGACTGTCTCGGGGCCCCGGCTAGTATCAAAACCGGACCGCTCTTGCTTCCATTGGCCTGCCTAAGGCCCAGCTAACCGGACCATAAAACCTAACTGTTAGGGTACCGCGTTTGCCTTATGCAGACCGGAATTCGGCAATCATTCAGGTTTTCAGGGAACAAAAAAAACTTCTTGTTTCTTGTAGGATATGCCGTCATTAGATGTAGAGCACAGGCTCTGCAATATTGTACTATCAGAAAAGGCTGATCACAAGGAGACGGAATGATAACACTGGAGCAACTCGACGAACTCGAAGGCAGAATTGTCCGGGCCCTGGACCTGATCGGCGATCTCCGCTCGGAAAACTCCCGTCTGGAATCGGAGAACGATAAACTCCGTTCCGAGCATGACGAAATGAAACTTGCTCTGGATAAGAAAGAGCAGGAAATGGTTTCGCTCAAAGATCAGCTGGAAAAAACCGGGGCCGAGCTGAAAGACCTCAAAGAAAAAGAAGGTCTTCTCGAAAAACGAATCAACGAAATGCTCGGTCGACTGGCCGACATGGAATCCGGCGGTGGCGCACCCAGATCGGCGCCCGCGGCTTCTTCATTTACTTCTGAGCCTCCGGCGCCCACCGGAGCTCCGGCGCCTGCCGCCTATACTCCACCCGAGCCTGACCTGGAAGAAGAGACCATCGTCATCGAAGACGAAGGCGATTTTGCCTCGTCCAGCCTGAGTGGAGACGATGAAAGCGTAGTTATACTAGACGAAGAGGATCTTCCGGCCACTACACCCGCTTCGGCTCCGGTAGAGGATTCTGGACCATCCGCATCGCCTGCACCCTCAGATTCCGGGTCGGCTACATCCGCCCCGGTTATCCAGGAAGAAGACGACGAAGAAATCATCGTCCTCGACGATGAAGAAGAAGATGACATTATCTTTGCGCAAGACGATGAACTGGAAATCATAGACGAATCTGATTCGCCCATGGGCTCCTCCAGCAATTCCAGCGCAAATGATTCCACAACTGTGGAGATCACAGGCGGCTCAAGCGAAGACGAAGAGATCATTCTGGACGATGACGATTCGCTGGGTGTCTTTGATGTCGAAGACGACGACGATTTCCTGATCGTTGAGGAAGAAGCCAAGGGATGAGCGTCGCGGCTGCTCCCACTGTTGCCCGGACTACCGTCGATATTTTCGGCGAAAAGTACGTAGTCCGTGGCGACGAGAGTACCGAATACATTGCCGATGTGGCCAGACTTGTGGATGAGCGAATGCGCGAGCTGGCCCGATCAGCGCGAGGAATGTCCCGAAGCAGACTTGCAATCCTTGCGGCATTGAACATTGCCGATGAGTTAATGCAAGAGAAGCGCGGCAAATCTTCAAATCGCCCCGAAGATGAGCTTCTGGCGCAGAAAACCCGCTACATGATTACGCTGTTGGACGAGGGTCTGGCTGGCGATTCCATCTATTGATTTTGCGATTGATTTAAATGGATCCTGCGCCCCCTGAGGGGCGGGGGTACCGCATGTGGCGTTCTTTAACTTTTCCGGCCTTGTAAAAACAAGTGGGCTCCCTATCGCAGGTTTCTATCTTCCCCGCATTGAAGGGGCTTGATATCCGCCCGCAAACCCGGGATCCCTTCCAGAAAGTATTTGAGACCAGGAAAAATTGAACTCGCACACCGCAGAGCCCCGCCGTTAAATTATGCCATAACCGAGGAATCTGTCAAGCCGGGATACGCGGGATTCCGCGAAGACCTGCAATTTCTGGATGGATTGCAAAATCCCTACCCGGCCCGAAAATCGGCGGGCTCTTATCATGGCACAGATCGATTTGCTTTTCCAATGAATCCACCGGCGAAATCTGACCGAATGGACAAGACTCTCATACGACAGTCGGCACTGAAGTACTGGAAAGAGTTTCTGGCAACGCCAGCTGCCGCGGCAATGGCGCGAAACTGGCAAAAATTTCTACGAGAAAGAATGCAAGGAAACCAGGGCGCGTACTTTGGTTTCTATGCATTGCCTTCCGAATTTGATGTAATGAGCGACCTTCGGATGCTGGGAGCCACTGTACATTTGCCCAGAGTACTGTCCAAAACCGAAATTACATTCTATCGTTATCTGGAGCAGGGCGAGCCGGTGACAGCTCTGGTAAAAGGCTCCTTTGGAATCCAGGAACCCGGCCCCGACGCGCGCCCGGTTGATCCAACTCCCGCCGATATACTCATTGTTCCTTCGGTTTCCGCAAATGCAGAAGGCTATCGTTTAGGACGGGGAGGGGGGTACTACGACCGATTGGCCGAAAAAGAAGGCTTTCGGCAGATGTATAAATGCGCCTTGATTCCAGAAAAACTCCTGGACGCTGCATTTAAAGAGGAGTCTCATGATTTACGGTTGAACAAAATCGTTACAGAAGAAAGGATCGTTTCTTACCCATGACCGAAATCACAGCGCTATCGGAACGAGGCTACTACGACGCAGATTTAGATCAAGAGGCATTGATCGAAAAGCTGCAGTTTCTGGTATTTCAGTCCGGAAACGGGATGTACGGCGTCAACATTCTGGAAACCCACGAAATTCTTAAACCGGTGGCGGTTACCCGTCTACCAAACGTTGAATCCGAGGTTCTCGGAGTTATCAACCTTCGTGGAAATATCATTCCCGTCATTGATATACTAAAAAAGTTCTCTGGCGATTACGCCGAAATTACCGATTCCACCAGGATCGTAGTCTGCACCTGGCAGGAAAAGAATCTGGGACTTCTGGTAGATCGAGTAGTAGAGGTGGCCTCGGTGGCCGAAGAAGATATAGAAAGTCCCGAAGTAAAAGGGCTTTCCAATCAGTATCTCAAAGGCGTGGGGCGAAGCAACGAGCGCATTTTTCTGATTTTTAACCTGGCCATCCTGTTCTCCAAGCAGACCGCAGATACGCAGGACGAAGAAGGCCTTCTGGAAGCTTAATATGGCGGATCGTTATACCGAGTTATTTCTAGATGAGGCCTCGGAGCATATCGAGGACCTCAATCAAAACCTTCTCCGCCTGGAGCGCGATGGATACGATACAGAGACGATCAATGAAATCTTTCGATCGGCCCATACGCTAAAATCCAGCGCTGCCTTTGTGGGATTGGATTCGTTGTCCAATCTGGCGCACCACATGGAAGACCTCTTCCAGAATGTAAAAGACAATGCAATCAATGTAACTACCGACGTTGTAAACCTGTTCTTTCGATGTCTTGATCGAATCAAGGCAGCTGTGGCGGTGGTAGCCGACGGCGGAAAGCCCGATGATTCCTTTGAGGATCTAATCAAAGAACTGGCGGCGCACGTTCAGACCGAAACGTCGGGCTCGGGGGGCACTACATCGCAGCCGGCCCAGACTCAGACAGAATCAGCGGGCGCGGAAACGTCCGCTTCGCAAACGGGCACGGCCCCCAGAGAGGGCGATCACTTTATCGATCTAGGCGAAGAGGAATTGCTGCAGCTGGCGGAGAAAGCTGGCAAGCTGCCCGTCTTTGACGGTCATGTGATTCTCGATCCAGAAGCGCCCATGCGTAACATGCGCCTGCTTTTGCTGCTGATGAATCTGCGAAAGATCGGCGTTGTGTACCGCACAAATCCGCCCGAATCCGATCTTGAATCCGGCGTTTACGAAGGCCATACGATGGACTTCCTGTTCTATGGCGATGCGAAGCGGGAAACCTTGCTTAAAGTCAGCCAGGTGGACATGGTGGAAGAGGTCTATCTAAACGAAAAGCAGATGCCCCGGCGAGGCGGCGAAAAAGAGATGCAGCAGTCTCGGGCCAGCCAGAGCATTAGCACCGATGAAACACATATTAAAACCAGAAACATCAAAGTCTCTTCCGAAAAGATTGATTATCTACTGAACAGCGTCGGCGAACTGGTTATTACAAATTCGGGCCTGCAAAAAATATACGAAGATCTAAGCGAGGAGTTTGGCGAGTCCCATTCTCTCGGCGAATTAAAAAGTAAAATTGATCAAGCCGCTCGTATTGCGCGCGATCTACAATCTGGAATCATGAAAACGCGAATGATTCCGGTGGGCCTGGCATTTCACCGATTTCCTCGGCCGGTGCGCGATCTTGCATTGAATCTCGGAAAGGAAGTAGATCTAGTCTTTCAGGGCGAAGATACAGAACTCGACAAGAATATCATCGATGCGATCAACGATCCGCTGCTGCATTTGCTACGCAACGCTCTGGACCATGGCATCGAAAGGCCCGAAGAGCGCCTGGAAAAAGGGAAGGAGCGTACCGCAACTTTACTGCTCAATGCCTTTCAAAGCGGAAACAACATCTATGTGGAGATTAAAGACGACGGTCGCGGATTAAACAGACGAGCCATAGCCGAAAAGGCCGTGGGCCTGGGGCTGGTGGACAGCACCGATTCCATGAGCGACGAGGAAGTTTACAATCTCATATTCCAACCCGGATTCTCCACCGCCAAAGAAGTGACCGATTTATCGGGTCGAGGCGTGGGCATGAATGTAGTCCGCAAGATGGTGCAGGAATTCAAGGGAAGCATACAGGTGCAGAATAATCCCGGGGCAGGGTGCAGCTTTATTCTTTCCTTTCCACTCACTCTGGCTATTATCAGCGCCATTCTGGTGCGTATACGCGGAGAAGAGTACGCATTTCCGCTCTCCGATGTTGTGGAGACTATTCGTCTCACACAGTCCGATATTACCACGCTGCAGGGCAAAGACATCATCAATCTACGTGGCGAAATCCTACCCGTATTTCGTCTGCGCGAACTCATGGGCCTTCCGCTGGATGGGCAGGAAGAAGAAGAGTTTCCCGTGGTCATCGCAAGTGTGGCCGGCCGTAAGGTGGGCTACATTGTCGACGGCATGGCCGGAAAAAAAGAAATCGTAATCAAAAGTCTGGAGCAAAACTACCGCAGCATTCGCGGGCTCATCGGCGCCTGTCTGATGGGCGACGGCTCCATCGTTATGGTGCTCGATGTGCATGGTCTGCTGGATCTGGCCACTCGTATAGCCAGCCGTCGTAGAGCCGTAGAAGAAGCCGGGGAAGCTGCCTTTGAAGCTGTGATCGCCACAGATGGATACAATGAAAAGGTGCAGCAGATTGCCTGGTCGGGTCGACGAAGACGCTCCAATCGCCAGGAGTCGGCCCAGGAAGACGCCGAAGAATCGGAAGCACAGGAACCGGCCCTGGTCGGCGCTGGCCTTTCTCTGGCATCGGGATCGGGTAGCGCCCACACAACAGTGCAGGAGCCTGCACCAATGACCGGTCGTTCGGTGGATTCTTCCTCTACATCCGATATTTCTAGCTCATCGCTGTCCCGCGAAGGAACCAACGCTGGTTCCACGGCGAATTATACATCCGGCCCCGTTTCCCCGCATGCGGAAGGGCCGACCGCTGATTCGCAACAAATCGGGTTCGAAAGTACTTCCGACGACAACTCGGATTCCAGTGGCGATTCGGCCGGCGTATCGCGAGCTCTGGAAGAGTTTGAAAAAGAAAAAGCCGAACGAATCCGCTCTGCCCGCGAAATCTACGGAGGTAAAGAGCTACATGGCCGGGACCTCTCCGAGGCAGAATACAATAAGCTGTACTCCGTAATCAATACAGGCATGATCAATGCCGGCCTGGTATTGTCGCAGCTGCTGGGCGTGACGGTGGAAGTGGCCGTCCCGGAGTTCACCACAGTGGACTATTCCGATCTTTCCCGCTATGTTCCGGGCGAAAAGTTGATCTCGGTGGCGCTGGAAACGGAAGGGGACTTCTTTGCCGTTCTACTATTAGTATTTGATGAGACTACAGGTTATGAAGCTGCGGGCGAGCTAATGGGCCTGCCCGAGCAAGATCGTCGTCAGGGATCTATGTCTGCCGAGGATGTTCAGTCCGTGCTCTGTGAGCTTACCAATATCGTGGGCGCCAGTATTCTCAATGAATTGGCGAATAAGACTGGTCTTGCCATTACGCCAACGGTGCCCGAATTCATGATGGGAAACGTGGATGATCTGCTGTCATCGATTCAATCGAAAAGCCATCCAGAGCTGGATTCTCGATTGATCTACATATCTACGGATTTCTTCCGCGAAGATACCGAGTTACTGGGCCGATTGTTCATGCTTCCGTCGCGTCCAAACCTGGTTGATCTTGTTTCTCGCCTACCAGGATAGATCATGGCCTTTCGCGTATTGATAGTGGACGACTCTATGCTGGTGCGCCAGATCGTCGGTGACGTTCTCCGTCGCATTCCCGACGTTGAAGTCGTGGGCGAGGCGCGGAACGGTAAGATTGGCCTGGAATTGCTGGAATCATTAAAGCCCGATCTGGTCATTCTGGATATTGAAATGCCCGTGCTCGATGGCCTGAGCATGCTCGAAGAGAAGCGAAAGCTTGGTAATAAAACTCCCGTCATGATGCTTTCGTCGCTCACGCAAGCAGGAGCCCACATTACTATGCAAGCTTTGGAGTCCGGGGCGATGGAATTTGTGCCCAAGCCCGCAGGCGATACGGGAATACGTCTGGAGGATTTGGAGCATCAGATAGAAACCAAGGTTACCGGTCTGGTGCTTTCGCTTAAAGAGAAAAGCTCGCCTCCACCAAAACCCAGCAAAGGTCTGCGCCTTCAGGGCCCGCACAAACTTCGTCTTGCGCTCATCGGCGCCTCCACCGGAGGCCCACAGAGTCTTCAGGAAATTTTCACACATATTGCTTCGAGCTTTCCATTGCCCATTGTTGTAGTGCAGCATATGCCGCCCATATTCACCGCTGCCTTCGCGCAACGATTGAATCGGGTCAGTGGGCTCACCGTATTTGAGGCCGAATCCGGCCAGGTGCTGTTACCCGGTCATGCCTACGTGGCGCCAGGCGGGAAACATCTGGATTTTCAGAAGAAAGGTGACGCACTGTCGATAATTGTGGACGGGGAATCGCCACCTCTGAATGCCCATCGACCATCGGTGGACTTTACGTTACACAAAGCCATCGACCATCTGGCGGGCGAGATTCTGGCGGTCATTATGACTGGTATGGGAAGGGATGGGGTGGAAGCGCTGGTCCGGTTACACGAAGCCGGCGGGGTGGTGCTCGCCCAGGACGAAGCCTCCAGTATCGTATATGGTATGAATCGAAGGGCCATAGAGGCCGGAGCTGTGGACGAAATACTACCTTTGAAGGAATTGGCCGGAAGAATGGTGGAAATTTCGGCCAGAATTCAGGGCCGGAGTGCCTGAACGGTATTTCTCTTTACAGAGAAAAGGAATTGGAACGAGACTACAAAATCATTGCTGCAGTGGGAAAGAAATGGCGCGAATACTAATCGTTGATGATGCAAAATTTATGCGGACCCTGGTAAAGGACGCATTAACCGCCTCGGGACATGAGATCGTTGGCGAAGCGGAGAATGGAAACCAGGCGGTCCAGATGTACGGCGAACTCAAGCCGGATCTTGTTACCATGGACATTACCATGCGCGAGAAAGACGGTCTGGAAGCGGCTTCCGAGATCCTCAAGGCCGACCCTGCGGCGCGGATCATTATGGTAACCGCTCTGGGC
>JAGRNC010000808.1 GCA_020440935.1 Leptospiraceae bacterium
GCCGCAGCCCCCGGTGAACATCCAGAGTCGCGGGCCTTTATTGGCAGCTTGCGGATTTTCCGTCGGCGCCCACTTTGCAAGTAGTGCCTTCGTCGCATTCCCGCTGCAGTTTGTATTTGTAATCGGAATAGCTGGAGCAGAATATAATGTTGTTGTCGCTACATGCTATTCTTGCATCCATCGGTCCGAGATCCTTGCAGGTATCGCCCACTTTCGGATCGCCTCCGGCAGCATTGCTACCGCCACATTGCAGGGCAAACACCAGAACCAATGGCGAAAGCCCGTAGAATACACTCTTCAAAATTTTCATGGCATGATTAAAATCGCAATCGCAGAAGTTTCAAGGAATTATCGCTGCCCATGGAATTTACGTTGGCTCGAATAGGCCAGAATTCGCAGCATAAAACCTAAAACAATAGGACGATCATCCCAGACTTTTTGAGCCGATGCAGATAGGCCCCGAAAGCCGCCAGAATACCGCCAGGAATCGGAAAGAATTGTTGCTCCCCATCGTCTATTATCGCTCTATGAAAATCGTGAACAATCCAACGAACGACATTCGATTCCAGATTGTGCTACAAAGAGACAAGAATGCACGGTATTCCTTGCGAGAAGGTTCCTCTGTGCCGGATGCGGCCTTGGATAGCGGATTCGAAAGCTTGCGTCGGCCTTACGAACGCTCCCGATTGCACCTGGCCATGTCCCCGGGCCAATACGCTCGAGGCGGCAAGGGATTAGCCCTCCAATATCAGATCTTCGAATCATTCCTGGGATTGACGCTTCTGTGCAACAGCGAAGCCGGAATAGCGGCGCTTTATCTGGGCGATTCCAGAGATGCCCTGGAACACGAACTACAATCCGAATTTCACGCGGCGCGGCTGGAATACAGCGAAGATTCCGTCCAACGCATCAATGTAATGGACTATCTGCAGGGCAAACGTCCCGAGCGGATGATTACTGTACACTTATTGGGTACTTCTTTCCAACAGGAGGTCTGGGCAGCGCTGGCATCCATCCCGTACGGACAATCACGAACCTACAGCGCAGTGGCCCGGTCCATCGGGCAACCTCGCTCCGTACGCGCCGTCGCCCGTGCATGCGCAACCAATCGAGTGGCGCTACTCATCCCCTGCCATCGCGTGGTGGGCTCGGACGGTACTCTGCGCGGCTATCGATGGGGAAAAGAAAGAAAGGCAGCGCTTTTGGCTGCAGAATCCATGGAGTAAGAACCCGGGTGGCTGTACCTGGATCCGTATCTTTCGCAGTTCGCGGAGGATTTCGAATATTCCTTGATTCATGCGTCTACACATGCTGCCATTCCCACCCGGAGTAGCTTCATGGATGCAGGATTATTTCGAA
>JAGRNC010000809.1 GCA_020440935.1 Leptospiraceae bacterium
ACCAGAGACTCAGGACCGTTCACAGCAGCAATTTCCACATCAGTAATTTCTAAGGCCCCCTGGATGGACTGAAATTCCTGAGGCTTGATCGCTACGGCAGCCATTAGACCAGCGCCACCTTCTTTCTGCTGAATGCGGCTTCGAAGCGCCACGACTTTGAGGGCGGACTCCAAATCGAGAGCGCCGGTAGCCCAGGCCGCCGTGACTTCGCCCAGGGAATGTCC
The DNA here is from genome assembly GCA_020440935.1 of Leptospiraceae bacterium. Lineage (GTDB taxonomy): Bacteria > Spirochaetota > Leptospiria > Leptospirales > Leptonemataceae > UBA3465. The sequence continues at coordinate 225 of JAGRNC010000809.1, forward strand.
CACCGCCGCTCCCGGCTCCAGGCCCAGACTTTTCCAGAGTTGGGTAAGACCAGCCTGCAAAGCAAATAGGCCACCTTGCATCAAATCCATTCGGTAGGATGATTTGTGAGAAGGGCCTCGTATCGAATGAATAATATCTGCCCCGGTCAAATCCAGGTAGAACGGCCGAATTTCATCGATGGTCTGCCTGAAGACACTCTCGGAAGCGTATAATTTACTCCCCATGCCCTGTTCCAGTTGCCCCTGACCGGGGTAAACCAGCACAATGCCTTTTCTGGAAGTGGACGACGAATAGCCCGACTGTGCATTCGCAGGCAGATCTTCGCCATTGACGATTTGTTCCAGCTGAAGAATCAGTTCCTGTCTGCTCTGAAAAACAATACTCACTTTATATTTATGAATATCCCGCTTTTTTGCAATCAAATAACATAAGTCCGCCAAGTTAACCATCGGTCGAGCTGCAACATAATTCAGTAGGTCTCTTGCGCGATTCGCCAGGGACTGCTGAGAGCGGGCGCTCAACAGGAGAAGATTAGGGGAAATTCCCGAATCTAAGTCCGGACGGACCATCCCGGCAGTGGATGGCCCATTGGCCCCTTCAGCATTGGGCAATTTGACGGCAGCCTTTCCTGAAGGAGATTCCAGAATTAGGTGGGCATTCGTTCCTCCGAATCCGAATGAGCTGACGGATCCGCGCAAGACACCTTCCGTATTTTCCCAGGTTTCGGTTTCTGACTGCACTCGAAGTCTCCATCCGTCCAGGTCTATACCGGGATTGGGGCGGTTGAAGTTAGCCGTGGCATAAAGCTTTTTTCGGTGAATCATGAGCGAGAGCTTTATTAGCCCGGCCACTCCAGCGGCAGCTTCACAATGGCCGATGTTGGATTTAACCGATCCAATGCGAAGACTATCAGTGAAGCGCGCCTGACCGTACGTCTGACCCAGCGCCCGGGCCTCAATGGGATCTCCCAGGCTCGTTCCTGTTCCATGGCACTCTGCATATTGAATCGATTCGGGTTTAACCCCAGCATTGTTGCAGGCAGCCCGGATAACGGACTGTTGCGACAGGCCATTGGGAGCCATGAGACCATTAGAGGCCCCATCCTGATT
>JAGRNC010000810.1 GCA_020440935.1 Leptospiraceae bacterium
CACGGCCCGATTGGCCTGCACCAGATAATCCATGGCAAAATGCACGCCTTTCAACTCTTTGCCGGGCACTTCCACTTTTCGTGGCTCTTCGGCGCCCATAGCCAGTATCAGTGCATCGTGTTTTTCGCGCAGCTCTTCGATGGTAACATCTGTGCCTACGTTTACGCCGGTTTTGTACTTAACGCCTTCGATCTTCAGCTGTTCAAAGCGACGATCGATGCGCCATTTTTCCATTTTGAAGTCCGGGATGCCGTAACGAAGCAGGCCGCCTATGCGATCTTCTCTTTCGTAAATGGTTACGTTGTGTCCGGCCCGCGCCAGTTGCTGCGCTGCAGCCAATCCAGCAGGCCCTGATCCGATAATTCCAACGGTTCTTCCTGTTAGCACTCTGGGAGGACGGGGTTCCACCCATCCTTCTTCGAATCCGCGATCGATGATGGTGCGCTCCATTGCTTTGATGGCCACCGGCGGCTCGTTGATTCCAAGAACGCAGGCAGATTCGCAGGGCGCCGGGCAAAGCATGCCGGTAAACTCGGGGAAGTTATTGGTGCTGTGGAGATTTTCCAGGGCCTCTTTCCAGCGGCCGCGATACACAAGATCATTCCATTCGGGGATGAGATTGTCCACCGGACATCCGGTATCGCCCTGGCAGAAAGGTACACCGCAATCCATACATCTCGCACCCTGGACTCTAGCGGTTTCGTTATCGAAGGATTTCTCGAATTCACGGAAGTGTTTAACCCGGCTTTCCACCGGGTCTTTGGGCAGGCCGGACCTGCGATATTCTTTAAATCCTGTAATCTTTCCCATCGTTCTAATCCAGTTCTGTCGGCCAATGGCCGCCTATGATTTCATTCGCACCTTCGGTGGCGTTGCCTTTGCCCGGACGTACCGCGATGCTCATCGCAATCGGCGCTCACGTATTAACGAAGCGTCGGACCGGGCTCTTAAATCCTTGCGCGAGTGGTATTCTGCTGCATCTTCATGGCATTCTCTTCTTCCATTTTCTGCAGCGCCATCTTGTAGTCGCCAGGGATAACCTTAACGAAATCTCGAATTCGCTCGGGCCAGTCTTTCAAGATGGCTGCCGCTCGCGACGATCCGGTGTATTCCTGATGACGAGTAATCATATGGAGCACCTCGTCAATATCCTGTGGTTCCACCAGCGGTTCCAGATCTACCATGGCCGCATTGACCTGGTCGCGGAATCGGTTCTCGGGATCCCAGATGTAGGCAATTCCACCGGACATACCGGCTGCAAAGTTTCGCCCCGTGCGACCCAGGATCACTACGCGACCGCCAGTCATGTATTCGCATCCATGGTCGCCCAC
>JAGRNC010000811.1 GCA_020440935.1 Leptospiraceae bacterium
CGGACTACGCCGGAGTAATACCCGGAAACACCAGGAAATGGATGTGGACCGATTACCTGACGTATCGCGATTTGCCGAAGGTTATTAATCCGCCATCGGGCTTTGTACAGAATGGAAATTCAACGCCCTTCTATACAACGCTTGAGCCGTACAATCCAAAACGCAAGGACAACATTCAATTCCAGTATATCGAAAATCGATTAACAAATCGCGCATTGCGATCGCTGGCACAATTCGGCGGAGATAAGTCCATTACCCGCGCGGAATTTTTGCGATATAAGTTTGATCGAAAATACGATAAGGCCGCGCCCATCTATCAGGAAGCGGTGGATCCAGTCCTGGAACGCTTCCATCCCACCAATGCCCTGGAAAAGCGCGCCATCGAAATCCTCAGAGACTGGGATGGCACCGCCAATCCGCAGAGTAAGGGCGCCATGCTGGCCTTTCTGACATGGCGACCAATCTGGAAATCTATAGTTGTGGATCGCAAGCCCCTTGAAGAGGCGCCGGATCCTCTGGAAACATTTCACGACGCCATCGATTACCTGTTGGATACGGGAAATCTGGACGATGAACTGCAGGATCGACAGAAGCTCATTCGTGGCGACACTGTGTTACCCATGGGCGGAGGACCGGATGTACTCAATGCCATGCATATGCGTCCGCTGGAAGGCTGGATGGGCTGGCTCCATCCAGAATGGCAGGAGATCTACGCCGGGGACTCTTTCATCATGCTCGTTGAGTTCAAAAAAGATGGCATAGAATCCTATGCTGCGCAACCTTATGGAAGCAGCATGCGGCCCAATTCGCCCCACTTTGCCGATCAGGCGCCCATCTTCCAGAAGCGAATTCTTCGAAGAACCGCCATAGATGTCGAAGAGCTGGACTTTCGCACAATGGAACGATACCATCCCGGCCAGGAAGAACAGCCCCATTGAATCAACTGATCCTGGCCGGCCTTGAGCTGGAGCCTTACGAAAGGCAACTGATCCAGGCCCATCTGGATGGCCTTGTAGCCGAGAATCTTTTCGATTACAAAACGCTGGAGCAATTTGAGCCAGGGCTGGTGGCTTCGCGATCGGCCTGGATACCGGAGATTCAATGGTCCGGCCTGGAGGAGCTTCTGGACTGGGGCTTTCCCGTAATGGTCTGTGCCAGGCGAACCATTCGGGACGATTCCCTGCGAAGATTGTACAACATGGGCGCGGGTGCCGTTTTCTTTCCGCAGCGACCTTTTCTATTTCCGGAATTTTCTCTGGAGCGAATGGGCAATGCAATGCTGATCATGGATGATCCTTTCCGGCG
>JAGRNC010000812.1 GCA_020440935.1 Leptospiraceae bacterium
CACCTGATAACGCACGTCTTCACCGGAATCTCTGGAAGTGAATAGAGTCTTCTCTCTGCGCTGGCTGTTATTTGCAATGACTCGGGATGCTGCCTTCAGGATTACGGGCGTGCTTCGGTAGTTTTCTTCCAGCTTTAATATGCGCGCCTCGGGATAGTCCTTTTCGAAAGATAGAATGTTCGTAATATCGGCCCCGCGCCAGGAATAGATGGACTGATCATCATCGCCCACCACCACAATGTTTCTATGCTTTTCTGCAATAATGCGGCCCAGTAGATACTGACCGTGGTTTGTATCCTGGTATTCATCGATCAAGAAATGCTGCCAGAATTGCTGATAATGATCTCGAATTTCGTCGTTCTTTTGCAGCAGTCGAACAGACTCGAACAGAAGATCGGAAAAGTCCACTGCCTGATTGGCTTTTAATCGGGCTTTGTACTCTACGTAAACTTGCTGCGCTGCCTCTTCGTATGGATCGCGCGCCAGAGGCAATTCTTCCGGACCGATCAAACGATCGCGATACCCTTCCATTTTGCTAATGATGGATTCCGGGCGAATAAAGTCTTTGCTTACCTTCTGTTCTTTGAGGATCGTCTTTACCAGGCTCTTTTGCGCCGCCGAATCGTAGATGGAAAAGCCGCTTTTTAGATCCAGAAGCTCATAATGATTACGGATGATGTATAGACCGAGAGAGTGAAACGTACGGATATGTACCCGTTCGGCCATGGGCCCGATTAATCCTTCCAATCGGGTTCGCATTTCCTGCGCAGCCTTGTTTGTAAATGTTACAGCCGCAATGCGATAGGGCGCCACTCCCTGCACACGACACAGATAGGCAATGCGATGGGTAATAACGCGTGTCTTTCCCGAGCCTGCGCCAGCCAGTATGAGCAATGGCCCCTGGCTGTGCTGCACCGCCTCTTTTTGCACTGGATTTAAGCCATCCAGAAATTCCCGTTCCAGTGTATCTCTAAAATCCGACAATTAGTTCTCTCCTCCGCGTCTTTACTGGTGGTCTGATGAAGCGCTGATCAGTAGCATTTACGGTCTACTGGGGCTGGCGATCGTCACCGAACATCCGCTGATGCATTTGCAAGCAAACCGAAGCCTGAGCCAGCCCTCGCCAGAAAATGCCTAGCTGCGCCGAGGCTGCATTGAGACCAGGCTTTCGCTGGCAAAATCCCAGGATTGCAGCACCGTAGCAAGTTGCAAGAACTCCGGCAAAATAACCGGTTCTTCCACCCCGGACAGCTCGGCAGCGCCTCTAAGCCAGTAGAATCGATCTGTGCTCAGAAGGACA
>JAGRNC010000813.1 GCA_020440935.1 Leptospiraceae bacterium
GGTGGGGCCCTCAAGACGGGTCACTATGATAGTCTGGACTTTCGAGGTGCGGATTACTCCATCCGGGTCCGGAAAATTGACAGAAAACGTATCTTCGATCGTCCGCCCCTTTTCGCTGGCATACCAGCCCATGCCAACGCTAAGATTGGGCGTTGTTTCAGAGCGCAGCGCCATGGGAGCCGCAAGTAAGATCCAACAGAATAGCGCTAGAATATTTCTCACTATATTTCCTTCGAGGCCGCGGCCGCTTTCATAGCGCCGAGCTGGGCACCTGGATGTTTATTGTGCCGGTGCCCGAGACACCGCGAAAGAGGACAATGCTTCGCCCAAATCCGCTGGTCGCAGGCACTGCATTGATGATGAGAGATTCGACCGTCTCATTCTGTCCGGAAAAACCCGAATCATTCTGAAAGACTCTGTAGGCAGAGGAGTACGGCAGTAAGCATTTCACAATTAATGGACGGACGTCCTGACCTACGTTTTCAGAAAAGCTGATCTGATACTCCTGCGACGAGTCATTATGGTTATTTCGATTAATCAGAGGAAAGGTAAAATAGAAGGTATCCCCGACTGTTATGTTTTGTAGATAGCCGCCCGGCTGGATCTCCGGCACCTGTTCGATCGGAGGACAGACGCCGCTTTCAAGGTTGGGCAGAAGGATCTCATTTAGAATAAGAAAGTCTTGAGTCTCCCGATTATTCTCCGCGGCCTGATCGCCCCAGCAGGCCGGCAGAATCAAGACCATTGTAGTGCATAGAAGATAAAAGGAGCGAGTGACACCGGTCATATGATCGGGCATAGGCCAACCAATGGGGAATACTGCAAAGCCCGATTGCGCCGAGCAAGCCTCCCGCGGAGTGAAACGGTGTCACAGGGAGTGAAGCGTCGTTTTTGAGGAATGAAATGGGGCCGATGGAAATGCGATGCGGATAAACTGACCCACCCGCGCCCTAGAACGGCATTTGCAGTCCGGCCCGGATGGTCAATCGACGCTCATCGATGCGGATGATGTCGCTGGTAATAATGGAGTAACCCCGAAGGGCAAATGTAATCGCGCCGATGGAGGAATAATCAAGGTAGCCGATGGAGGAAGAACGAAACACATCCAGGTCTGTGAAGATCCGCTTTGCACCCGCCCCCACAGAATAGTCGAAATGCAAACCTGCGCTCCCATACCAACCAGTGGTCGTCCAGATCAAGGAACTGTTTCTGGTATACAGGCGATACCGGGAGCGATCCCAGAGCATGCCAAGATTCAAGGCGGCTTCAATTCCCATCTTGCCCAGTTCCCA
>JAGRNC010000814.1 GCA_020440935.1 Leptospiraceae bacterium
TGGACCTGCCAGAGATTCGAATTACTGGAACCTGGAATTAATCGCTAGCTACGATGTTCCTGTGAGAAAAGAAATCGAAAATATAGGAAGCCGCCGAACGGCGCTCTTGCGCAGCCGAGGGTTTGCCGTCTAGATTCTGTGGCCTGCACCCCGAGCGGATCTGGTGGGTAAAATAGAAAAGGGGCCACTACGGCCCCCCTTCGTTGGTTCGAAGTCTGCGAATTAGCCTTCCAGATTTTTGGAAGCGAAATCCCAGTTCACCAGCTTCTCTACAAATGTAGAGATATAATCTGGTCGTTTGTTCTGATAATCTAGATAGTACGCATGTTCCCATACGTCGATAGTAAGAATCGGCTTCTGTCCGCTTACCAGCGGGTTTTCTGCATTGGGGGTTTTAACTACTTTTAGTTTGCCGCCATCCAGAACTAGCCAGGCCCAACCACTGCCAAATTGAGTGGCAGCCGCGGTCTTAAACTCTTCTACAAATTTATCCAGTCCGCCAAAGTCCGATTGGATTTTGTCAGCGATGGGTCCTTTAGGTTCTCCTCCGCCGTTTGGCTTCATTGAGTTCCAATAGAACGTATGGTTCCATACTTGGGCAGCATTGTTAAAGATGCCAGCCTTGGAGGAATCTTTTGCAGTTTCCTTGATGATCGTTTCGATGTCGGCTTTTTCAAAGGGGGTCCCTTCGATAAGCTTATTTCCGTTTGTTACATAAGCATTGTGGTGCTTTCCATAGTGAAACTCGAGCGTGTTTGCGGATATCATGGGCTCGAGTCCGTTTTTGGGATAGGGTAAATCAGGCAAAGTAAGTGCCATATTTCCTCCTTATTTCTTTGTCTTTAGAATCAAGGTATAGAATGTAGTTCAGTCAACTATTTCCCCGGCGGGCGGACAAAAAGTCCACACCGCAAAGTTACGATTATATGCGAATCGCAGCAAGATTACCTCTAAGCTGGTCCTACGAAGCCGATGGCAACTTCGAACCACAGTTACAAAGTATCTGGCTGAGCGCCAGCCGTCGTTACTGGATTCACACTTCCCGCTTCTCGGGGGCGTGCATCGATCCTGTGGAATGGATTCATGAATATGCTGCCAGCGGCCCCAGCGTTGTAATGCGGGGATGCAGCAATGATTGGAAGATGGGACTTTCCCAGTTCGGATGGAAATCGCGACAAACGGGGATGGAGGCTCTATTACAGATGCCCTGGAGTCCACACCGTAGTCTACGCGAATTGGAGCGACGAGCGCTTCACAAAGGTGCTATCCGGCCGGTGGATGTTCAATTAGA
>JAGRNC010000815.1 GCA_020440935.1 Leptospiraceae bacterium
CTCTAGCGAGGCCCGCAGCGCTTAAAGTGCAGTTATGCGCCGTCGGGCCTTTGTTTCTTGGCTACTTGCACTGTCAGAGTGACGAATTCCTGTATGCTGAAGACGATTACTGGTAAGTCTAGCCAAACTGAAATAGCCTTTGCGCGCTGAAGCAGAGCCTCGTCCGCCGTTATGAAGAATTTTGTGCGTAATCCGTAGCGGAGATGTTGAAGATCCGTATGAAGAGACCTGGCAGCTGTTTCTTTTCTTAATTTTTCGTTCGAAAGTCCCACTAAATCAACGATGACGTTAGCTTCGAGCAGGGACCGCATGAATGGTGGTAGAGTGGAAAGGTCGTAGGGTAATAGTCCTTCTATGGCCTCGGTACTATTCCTGTAGGGAAAAGAAGAATTGAGAATAGCTTCGTCTACCGAGGCACGAAAGGCGACAGGGTCGAGGCTTGTTGCACTGGAGCTCAAAGCCGGGAAGTCTAATTGAACATCCTCACCGACTGGCCCGGCATTTCGCATAGCCTTGTTTATCCTAAGAATCTCAGTGTCATTATCCATATTTTGGCTTCGTAAGGCCGTTGTGAGCCGGAGAATCAAGGTTCTCCATTCTTCCGAAGGGATTTCTTCTGCTTGTCCATCTAGAGTGGCGGCGACATTGTCCTGCACATTCTTTAGGAATTCGCTCGATTCAGTAGACCCTGAATGCATGTGTTCGGCACAGATCTTGAAGTATGCCTGAATATCTACGCAACGGTCCAAGAAAAGCTCAGATTCCGGATTGGGATACTCAAAGAGGCACCAGTCATCAGTGATTTGGCTCAAATGTTGTAGTTTCGCGTCATATAGGTCACTACTACCATGGTAAATGTCCGCAAAATGAGCAGTGCTAAAGGGAAAACAGGTTCGCTTAGAGTCTATCCAGCTGAACAATATTTCCTGAAGAGCAAGGACCCAGAAATGGAGTGGGGAGCCAGAAAGCTTGTCCGGCTCTCTTAAATAAGTCAGCACGTTCCAATCAAAAATAATAAATATTATAACTAATTGACTCGAAGGATTTTCCGGAGTTCTCTTCCATTTTGTATCTTTGGCCCGATGGCGCATAACGTATGTCTTTAAGCGAAGTTGCGCGCCTTTTGTGGCGCGCAATTTGGTTTGAGCGGCGTTTGCAGCCGCGCATTCTAATATCCCCAAAATGCGCGGCTGCAACGAGGCCAGGCCGCACAGAAGTTGGATGGGACTGGGAATTCAGCTTTAGCGGCCGTAGTGCCGAGAGCGCGGAAACCCGAGGACCGAGCGA
>JAGRNC010000816.1 GCA_020440935.1 Leptospiraceae bacterium
CTCTACAATTTAAACGAAGAGGGGTATCTGGCAAGCGATCTGGTGCAGACGCGAGCTACCGCCCAGGTAGGCAACGTGGATTCGGGTAAGGTCCAGCGAGATCGCATCTGCGTTCATCGGGCACTGGAGGCGGCACAGTTTCGGATGGCTCGCATTTTTCTACATACGAATCTGTCCATTCCACCCGTTCCGGTCACTGGTAATCGCGCCAGCTTTGACCAGGATTATCCGGTGCGCTTTTCAGATCGCGATCTGTTTCTGGCCACCATCGATTTTGCCGGAGTTCTGGAAAAGGGCTACATTGCTTTACAGGATACCAGTGATGCCAATGCTTGCACCGTGGTGTTTCGGATTCGGCAATCGGATTTGATTGATGAAGTCAAAGAAGTGTCGCTGACCTTCTTGCCAGAAAGCTATGAGCCGGACTGGCGAAAAGAGAGAAAACGGCTCAACACCGGTCCCTCCACATCCAAAACCACAACGTTTCCATGAAAACCCGCACTTCCAGATTTCTATTGTTCGCTCTGCTACTATCCGTTGCCTGCACAAGCACCGAAGATAAGCTTCGATCGCTGCAAGAGGTACCGCCGGAATTCAAGCAGAGCGGAATGATCTCCAGTAATACGTATCAGGTGTACATGACGATCTTTGCCAGCAACCGAGAGGAAGCCGAGCGAAATGGGCTCATAAAAGGACGTGTACGTGCGCTGGAGTTGATTTCCAGAGAGCCATTCCTGCCCAGATACCCTACGTACAATGGAAAATTGAAGCTGGAAGGAATTATCAAAAACTATGGCCGGGTTATTCGCGTGGACCCACTGAGCCAGGATTACTGGGGCGTGGTGTTTCAAGTTCACAAAATTGGTTTAAGAGAAGAATTCAGACGTATCTGGTAGGTTTACATGTCGGAAGTTAGAACGCGCTTCGCGCCCTCACCCAGCGGTTTTTTGCACATCGGCGGAGCGAGAACGGCGCTATTCAATTATCTTTATGCAAAGGCCTGTGGCGGATCTTTCGTGCTTCGCGTGGAAGATACCGATCAGGAACGATCCACTCGCGAAAGCGAAGACATTATCCTGGATTCTCTGGCCTGGCTGGGAATCAAAGGCGATGAAGGAGTGCGCGAAGGCGGCCCTTACGGTCCGTATCGCCAATCGGAGCGGCTGGACCATTACCAGAAGTACACCGATGACCTGGTGAAAAATGGACTGGCTTATCCGTGTTTTTGCACCACCGAAGAGCTGGAGCAAAAGCAGAATCGTTCCAAGCAACTGGGTATACCGCAC
>JAGRNC010000817.1 GCA_020440935.1 Leptospiraceae bacterium
ACTATGTTACCGGAACCATGACCATCGAAGGCGCTCCGCACCTTAAAGAGGAACATCTGCCGGTATTCGATTGCGCTAACCGTTGCGGCCGCTACGGCAAACGATATCTTTCCTGGCAATCCCATGTTAAGATGATGGCGTCGGCTCAGCCGTTCATCTCTGGCGCAATCTCCAAAACCATCAACCTTCCTATGGAAGCATCCATTCAGGATGTAAAAGAAGCCTACTGGCTCAGCTGGAAATTGATGAACAAAGCTATCGCGCTGTATCGCGACGGCTCCAAACTTTCGCAGCCTCTGAACATCTTAAGCGAAGAGGACATGGCAGAGGAAGAGAGCCACAGCGAGCCCGTGGTAAAAGAAGTAGAGAAGATCCTTTACAAATACATTGCCAAGCGACGGCGCCTCCCGGCCCGCCGAGCGGGATATACCCAGAAAGCCTCTGTGGGCGGACACAAGGTTTATATTCGCACCGGCGAATACGAAGATGGAGCACTGGGCGAAGTATTCCTGGATATGCATAAAGAAGGGGCCGCTTTCCGTTCCCTGATGAACTGCTTTGCCATCGCCGTTTCGCTGGGACTGCAATATGGCGTTCCTCTGGAAGAATTCGTAGAGGCATTTGTTTTCACTCGATTCGAGCCAAACGGAATGGTGATGGGCAACCCTCACATCAAGATGTCCACATCTATCATCGACTATATCTTCCGCGAACTGGCTATTACATACCTGGGCCGCTACGATCTGGCCCAGGTAGAACCCGAAGACATCCGTCCCGATGTTGTTAGCTCCAGAGAGACTCCTGCTCCCAACAAGATTCCTGCAGGAGTAACTCCCCAGGCTTCGCAGCCGGCTCCCACCGAGCTTGCAACGGCCTCGGATGCAGCGGCCAAGTCCGAAGATCAGTCGGCTATGATGGAGCTTTCCTTCATCAAAGGATCATCCTCCGGTGGCGCAACAGCGACCATGGCAGAGATGGACCTTAGCACAGTTGCAAAGCTAAAAGGCTACGAAGGCGATCCCTGCCCCGAATGCGGCCAGTTTACCCTGGTTCGAAACGGAACATGCCTCAAGTGCAATTCCTGCGGATCCACTACTGGTTGTAGTTGATCGATGCATGGGTGCGGTTGATCCGCGTCCGATCCTATCCATGACTTTAGGGCCGGCTCAAATGAGTCGGCCTTTCTTCTGTACGGGCGCGGGCTTCGATTGCCGCAAGGGTGATCTAGAATAAAACTTCATTCCTCGATTCCAGGCAATTCTGACTGACAAAAGAAAACGG